>JAJYGK010000052.1 GCA_021790715.1 Chloroflexota bacterium | reverse complement strand
CATTCCTCGCCGTGGCGACACTGCTGCTCCCGGTCGCCGGCCGGCGCCGCCTGCCGACGTACCCGGTCCGGCTCGCGTTCGTCGTCGCCGTCTCGCTCGCCATCGGCGTCGCGACCGGCCACGTGCGCCTGACGTCGACGTCCTCGGTCGCCGCGCTCCGTCTCGCCGGGACGCCGCTGCCGGTCGCGTTCCCCGGCATCGACGACGCATGGACCCTGGCGACGATCCCGACCCTCGTGCTCGCGATGCTGGCGCCCCGGCGCTGGTGGGCCGTCGGCGCGTTCGCGCTCGGCACGCTCGTCGTGGCCACGGCCGTCTACGTGGTCTACCTGGGGCGCGTGACGGTCCTGCTCGCGACGTCGGCGCCGGGGCTGGTCCTCGGGCTCGTGCTGCTGGCGCTCGAGCTCGGAGCGCTCACGTTGATGGCGGCCAGCGTCTTCGAGATGCTCGACGCGCTGTGCCGGCCACTGGCGATCGCGGTCCTGCCCGATCCGCCCGCGCGCTGGCCCACGGTCGCCGTCCAGGTCCCCGCCCACGACGAGCCCCCCGACCTGGTGATCCGCACGATCCGCCGGCTCGCCGAGCAGCGCTACCCGCTGCAGCACCTCGTGATCCAGGTCATCGACGACAACACGGGCGACGAGGCGCTCTGGCGCCCGCTGGAGGCCGAGGCCCGGGCCCTCCGTCGCATGGGGCTTCGGGTCGACTTCGCGCACCTCGCGGACTGGCCCGGGTACAAGGCCGGCGCGCTCAACTGGGGCGCCGCGCATCTGCCGGCCGACGTCGAGATCATCCTGATCGTCGACTCCGACTACCTCGTCGATCCCGGGTTCCTGGCCGCGACGGTGCCGTACTTCCGGGATCCCACGGTCGCCTTCGTGCAGACGCCGCAGGAGTACCGGAACTGGGAGTCGAGCGCCTTCTACCGCGCGTGCCACACGGGCTTCGCCTACTTCTTCACGGTGGGCATGATCAGCCGCTCGTACCGCAACTCGATCATCTTCGCCGGGACCATGGGCCTGATCCGGCGCAGCAGCCTCGAGGCGGCCGGCGGCTGGGACGAGCACATCATCACGGAGGACGCGGAGGCAAGCCTGCGCATTCTCGCGACGGGCGCCCGCGGCATCTACGTGCCGCACCCGTACGGCCGCGGGATCATGCCGCTGACATACGAGGGGCTCCGGCAGCAGCGCTTCCGCTGGGCCTTCGGCGGCATCCAGATCCTGCGCAAGCACTGGCGCTCCCTGCTGCCGTGGTCGCGGTCCGGCCTCGACCAGCGACAGCGGCGCGACTACCTGCTGGGCGGGCTGTGGTGGTTCAACGACGCGCTGACGCTCGGGTTCGCGGCGTTCATCGGCGCGACGGCCGTCGGGGTCCTCACCGGCCGGCCGTTCGTCGTGCAGCGCCTCGAGGGGATCGGCCTCGTGCTGCCGCTCCTGTACATCGCGCTCGGCCTGCTGCGCTACCTCTGGGGCCTGCGCGTCGCCGCAGGCGTCTCGGTCGCCGAGGCAGCCGACGCGATGCGGGTGAACCTGAGCCTCTCGTGGGTGGTCACGCTCGCGACCGTGCGCGGCCTGGTGGAGGAACGCGGGGTCTTCCTGCGCACGCCGAAGTTCATGGGATCGCAGAGCATCCGTGCCCTGCGCGTGGTCGCCGTCGAGACGCTGCTCGCGCTCGCCTCGGCCGCACTGGCGATCGGCGTCTTCCTCGTCGCCGGGTTCTCCGTGCTGACGCTCACCGTCGACGCCCTGCTCGCGTGGAGCGTGCTGATCTACGGATCCGCCACGGCCTTCGCCCTCGGCGATCCCACGCGGCCGCCGGAGTGGCTGCGCCGGAAGGCCGCCCTCGACCTGGGCAACCGACCGCGGCGCGGCAGCGGCATCGCCTCGGCGGCCGTGATCGGCATCTCACTCGCGGCCTTCGCGCTGGTGGCGGTCCTCGCCGCGGAGAGCGGGCACCCGCCCGTCTCCGGCGCGGCGCCCGTCCCGGTCCCGTCGCCCCATGGCGTCGTCACGGCCGCGGCACCATCGCCGACGCCGAGCGCGACACCGGCGACCAGCGCGCCGCCCGGCGCGCGGACACCGAGCCCATCCGCCAGTCCCGCCCCGACGCCGCCCCCGGCCGCGGCGCCGAGCCCCACGCCGGCACCGACCCCGACATCCACGCCGACCCCGGTGCCGACACCCACTGGGCGACCGTCGCCGCGGGCCACGCGATCACCGGCACCCACGCCGTCGGCATCGGCGCAACCGGCGGCGGCCGGGACGCCCGCCCCGGCGGCGGCCTCCGCCGTGCCGGCGGCCTGACCCTCGGCCCGCCCCCGGCGCACAGCATCGGGATGCGGCGTTCCGCTCCCCCGGCGGGCGAACCACTCGCCCGGTGAACGTCCGGCGGCCCGGTGCCAGGGCGATCCGCCCGGTTGAGCGCTTGTCGGCCTACTGCCCGGCCGCGCCCTCCGTCCGGCCCCGCGCCGGGGTTCCGAGTGCCGCCTCCTGCTCGGTGTGCACGTACCGTCCGCCACGCAGCCACGAGGCCCCGGCCGCGATGAGCGCCATGACCGCCGCCGCGATGAACACGATCGCGAGGCCCTGCTGGAACGGGCCGGAGATCAACTGCGGGAAGAACGTCTTGCCGGTCAGGTCCTGCGCCTGGGCGGCCGGCAGCGCATGGAGCACCTGCGGCGGGAGCAGCGTCGCCATCGGGTTGTAGCCGAGCAGCGCGCCGAAGAGGCTGGCCACCGGTGGCAGGTTGGCGATGCCGTGGGCGACGGCGACCGGCACGTCGTGTGCCCGCAGGCCCGCGTAGAGGGTCGTGGGCAGCGTGGCGGCGAGGCCCGCGATCATCAGCGAGAAGAAGACGCCGATCGAGACCACCGTGCCCGTGTTCTGGAACGTGGCGCGCATGCCGGCGGCGGCCCCGCGCTGCCGCGCTGGGACGCTGTTCATGATGCCGGCCGTGTTCGGCGAGCCGAAGAGGCCCATCCCGATCCCGTTGACGACCAGCAGTGCGGCGAACGCGGGGTACGGGAAGTTGACGGGCAACTGCATCAGCCCCAGGAACGACGCGGCGGCGACGATCATGCCGCCCGTGGCGAACGGACGTGCCCCGAACCGATCGGAGAGAAAGCCCGAGACAGGCCCGGCGATCAGGAAGCCGACCGTGAGCGGCAGCATGTAGATGCCGGCCCACAGCGGCGTGTCCGCGAAGTCGTAGCCGTGCAGCGGCAGCCAGATCCCCTGCAGCCAGATCACGAGCATGAACGTCAGGCCGCCGCGCCCGATGGCGGCCAGGAGCCCCGCCAGGTTGCCCGCCGCAAACGCCCGGATGCGGAACAGGTCGAGGTCGAACAGCGGCTGCTGCACGCGGCCCTCCACCCAGAGGAAGAACGCCAGCAGGGCGAGGCCGCCGACGATCGTGACGATGACGAACGGGCTCGTCCAGCCCATCGGCTGGTTGCCGTAGGGCTGGATGCCGTAGGTGATCCCGACGAGCAGCGCCGTCAGCCCGATGCCGAAGGAGATGTTGCCCCACCAGTCGATGCGCTGGTGCTCGGCGCGCGCCAGCTCCTCGAGACGGAGGTAGGCCCAGATGGTCCCCACGAGACCGATCGGCACGCTCACGAGGAACACGTAGCGCCAGTCGATCCCGGCCAGGAACCCACCGATGACGAGGCCGATGAACTGCCCGGCGATGCCGGCCACGCCGTTGATGCCGAGCGCCAGGCCGCGCTGGGTCACCGGGAACGCGTCGGTGAGGATGGCGGCCGAGTTCGCGAACAGGAACGCCCCGCCGATCGCCTGCACGATCCGCATGCCGATCAGCCAGAGCGCCCCCGAGGGACCCTGGAACGGCGTCAACGCCAGGAGGATCGATCCGATCGTGAACACGAGGAAGCCCGCGTTGTACATCCGGACGCGCCCGAACATGTCCCCGAGCCGCCCGAACGCGACCACGAGCACCGCGGTCACGAGCAGGTAGCCCATGAAGATCCACAGCAGGTAGCTCGTGCTGGCGGGATCGAGCGGGTCGATCGCGATGCCGCGGAAGATCGCGGGCAGCGAGATGATGACGATCGACCCGTTGATCGAGGCCATGAGCACGCCGAGCGTCGTGTTCGAGAGCGCGATCCACTTGTAGTTCGGGTCGTGGCGGCGCGACCCGCGTCGCGCGCGGGCCGGCGGCGTTCCCGGTCCCTCGGGCGGGCCGGCTGCTTCTCGTAGGGTCACGTTCCCACCTCCACCGGAGCCTCCTCTTCGGGTGCCGGCTGCACCAGGCGCTCGAGGAGCTCCGCAAGCTGTGTCAGTTCATCGGGAGAGAGCCGCCGCAGGCGCTCCGCGACCGCGCTGTCGCTCACGAGGTCCCTGCCGGCCAGCGCCTCGCGTCCCGCGTTGCTCAGCCGCACGATCCGGACGCGTCGGTCCGCCGGGTCCGGGCAGCGCTCCACGAGCCCCGCCGACTCGAGCCGATCGACGAGATCGGTCGTCGCCGACCGCCGCACGCCGCATGCCTCGCCGAACCGGGCCGTCGTGGTCTCGCCGAGATCGCGCAGGCGACGGAGGGCGAAGAGGTCGCCGACCGAGACGCCGTGCCGCCGTGCCAGCTCGCGCTGCAGCGGCTCCGCGAGCGCGACGGCCTGCATGAAGGCCCGCAGCGCCCGGGAGCCCGGCGGCCTGTTCGTGCCCGGTTCCGCGCCGGGGACGACGGCTCGCACAGCGACGGGGACGCCGTCGCCGGCCAGCTCGCTCCGCTCTTCCGAATAGTCCATCGGACCGGATTATACACCAGGGGCCGTATGGTGCAAACGCAACTACCTGCCCGTCATCGTTCGGCCGACCGCGTGACGACACCTTCGAGGAGGGGCACGGCGCTCGCGGCGGGCGGCAGCGAGCGGGCCTCACGGGCGATGGTGCCGGCGGCGGCACGGAAGTCGGGCCGCGCCAGCACGGTCGAGACGGCATCACCGATCTCGTGCGGCGTCGCGGCGAACGAGTCGAGCACTCGTCCGACACCCAGAGCCTCGCAACGGTCTCCGTTGTGCGGCTGGTCGGCCCCGATCGGGAGCACCACGAGCGGGACGCCGCACGCGAGGGCACCGACCACGGTGCCGGATCCGCCGTGCGAGACGACGACGTCGCAGCGGGGCAGCAGGGCCGCCTGCGGGACCCATGGCTCCACGCGCACGTTGGCCGGCTGGGGGCCGAGCGTCGCGCGGTCGAACTCCGCGCCCACGGTGACGACGAGGTCCACCGGCAGGTCGCGGATGCCGGCGATGGCTCGTGCGAACAGGTCGCCGGACTCGAGCGGGAAGACCGAACCGAGCGTCAGGTAGACGAGCGGCCGTCCGGACGGCTCGCCCATCCAGGCCGGCATCTGCTCCACCTGTTCGTCCAGCACGGCCGGGCGGATCGGAAACGCCGTCCCGGGCAGCGGAGCGGCCGGATCCCGGAACGACGGCGGCACCGGCGCCAGGACGAGGTGGCGCCGGAGCATCGCGAGCTCAGGGTCGGGCGGTAGTCCCTGCTCAGCCCGCAGCTCCTCGACCGCCGAACGCACGACCTCCGGACCAAAGAACGTCCCGGCCGCCGTGACGATCACGCTCGCGTGGACGACCCGCGCGCGTTCGGCGGCGACCGCCGCCCCGATGTCGGTTTCCTCCCAGACGATCGCGTCCGGATGCCAGCGGTCGATGACGGGCAGCAGGTCGGTCAGCCGTTCCCGCGGCTTCCGAACCCCCCAGCGCATCTCAGGGTCGCGCTCGAGTGGACCGAGCGGCACCTGCCGCGGGACCAGCCCGGCGTCGCCGCCGGCCGGGAAGCACGCGAACCCGAGCGCCTCGACCCGCGGCACCATCCATGGCCGGCCGCAGAACGCGACCGCGTGCCCGCCGGCCCGGGCTGCGCGGGCGATCGGAAGCAGTGGGTCGAGATGACCGAGGTTGCCGACGAACGTGAACAGGAGGCGCACGCGATGTGGCGCCGTTCAGGCGTCGCGGTGCGCGACCACGAGCGAATCGATTCGCCGCCCGCCTTCGTCCTCGGTGATGACCGCCTCGGCCCGCTCGACGACCAGGCCGCCCTCCCCCGTCCGGGCGCCTTCCCGGAGCTCGGACGCGATCTCGTCCGGGTCGTGGAGCACGTGCGGGTCCCGCGGACCGTGGCCGCCCACCTCCGGGTTGCGCCGGTGGTGGCCGACGACGACCACGCGCCCGCCGGGCGCGACCGCCGCGGCGACGTGCGCGAGCGCACGGCGCCGCTCCTCCGGGGGCATCTGCAGGTAGACGACCGAGACGAGGTCGAATGCGCGCTCCGGCGGTGCCCAGTCGACGACGTCGTGCTGCTGCCAGTCGACATGCACGCCCGCCCGATCGGCGCGCTCACGCGCGTGGACCAGGGCCACGGCCGAGAAATCGACGCCGGTCACCCGCCACCCGCGCTCGGCCAGCCAGACCGCGTTCCGCCCGTCGCCGCATGCGACATCGAGCGCACGGCCCGGGGCGAGACGGTGGGCCTCGTGGACGAGCAGGGGGTCGGGGTGGGGCGCCTCGATCGGGTGCCGTGTCGCGTGCCGCTCGTCCCAGGAGCGCTGCCGCTCCTCGCGCTCCGGTCGCCGGTCGTCAGTCATCGTGCGGTCGAGCCTCCTGTTCCAGCGCGGCGCGGATGCGGGCCGCCATGCCTGCCTCGACGACCGTGTCCGGATCCCGGAGACCGCCGAGCGACGCACGCACGCCGACCAGGCTGGCGTAGAGCGGCGGGCAGGTGGGACAGGCCGCCAGGTGCTCCTCGACCGCCGCGCGTGTGGCGCCGTCGAGCTCGTCGTCCATGTACGCCGAGACGTGGCGGCGGGCCTGCCAGCAGCGCATCGGCTGCGCGAGGCTCGCGCGGCGCCGTGCGTCATCCTCCGCGAGTGCCGACACCAGCATCATCCTTCCCCGGCGCAGCCGCTGCTTGGTGGCCGGCAGGCCGACGCCCATCGTCCGCGCGATCTCCGGCGCCGTCCAGCCGAGCGCGTCGTGCAGCACGACCGGGATGCGGTAGATCGCGGGCAGCCGCGCGAGGGCGTCCTCCAGCTCGTCGCGGAGCTCCGCGCGTTCCAGGACGAGATCCGGCCGGACCGAGTACGTGTCGTCCTTCCACTCCGCCTCGACCTCGTCGATGTCGAGCTCGTCGTGCCGGGCCCGTGCCCGGTCGATGATCCGGTTGACGAGGCTGCGGCGCAGCCACGGAGCGAGCGAGCGGGGGTCGCGCAGCTGGTCCCGCCGGCGCCAGGCGCCGACCACGGTCTCCTGGGCACAGTCCTCGGCGACGTCCGCGTCGTGGACGAGACGGGCGGCGAGACGCACGAGCGACGGCAGCTCGGCCGCCAGGCGCTCGGCGAAGGGATCGGCGCGGGGATCGGTGCGGGGGTCGGTGCGGGCCGGATCGCCGTCGGCGGGCCGTGCGGTCGCGTCCGCCGTGACGGCCTCCGCGTCCCGCGCCGCGTCCGGCGCGCCTCCGCCCCGCCCGATCACTCGCCCCGTCCGCGGCTCAGCGGCGCGTGACCGGGCACGTGCTGACCCGGAGCACGGCGTACAGCGGGCAGAAGCCGGCGATGCCGGTGACGAGGGCGATGGCGGCGATCACGACGACAAGATACGCGAGCGGCGCGGCGACGGCGCCGCCGACCGCGAGCGCGAGCAGGACGATGCCGAGCACGATACGGATCGCGCGATCGACGGCATGTTCGTTGCGGGGCAGTGACATCTCGGTGGTCCTCCTGGTGGCGGCTTCTGCCGCGTTCACCAGTCAGACGAGGCCGGGGACGGAATGGATACATCGGCCAGCGGCAGCTCGATCCAGAAGCGCGCGCCTCCGCCGGGCCCGCTGGCGACACCGACCGACCCGCCGTGGGCGACGGCGATCGCGCGGGCGATGGCGAGCCCGAGGCCGGTGGTGCCGGTGGACCGGTCGCGCGAGGCGTCGGCCTGGTAGAAGCGGTCGAAGACGCGCTCGAGGTCCTCGGGCGCCACGCCGGGGCCCGTGTCGGTCACCGCGATCTGCAGCCGCCCGGCCTCGATCCCGGAGCCAACCATGACGTGCCCGCCGCGGGGCGTGTGGCGGATCGCGTTGTCGAGCATGGCCCCGAGCGCCTGGCCCACGCGGTCGCGATCGACATCGAGAATCACCTCCGGCACCGGCCCGGCGGCCAGCTCGACGCCGGCGCCCGCGGCCCGCGCCTGGAACGCGGCGACGCTCGCCGCCACCAGCGGGGGCGCGCCGATCCGTTCGCGGCGCAGCGACAGCCGGCCACCCTCGGCCAGCCCGATCGTCCGCAGGTCGTCGACGACGCGTGCCATCAGCCGCGACTGGTCGCGGATCGTCGCGAGGTGGCGGGGCTCGGGCTCGTACACGCCGTCGCTGATCGCGCTCGCCGTCGCGTCGATCACCGCGAGCGGCGTGCGCAGCTCGTGTGCCGCGTCCTGCAGCAGGCGGCGGCGGGATTCGTCGGCACGCTGCAGGCCGGCGGCCATCTCGTCGAAGGAGCGGCCCAGCGACCCGATCTCGTCCGCCCGCTCGCCGAGCCCGGAGCGACGCGCCAGGTCGCCCGCCGCGACCGCCGCGGCGTCGTCCTCGAGCGAGCGCAGGGGCCGCACGATGCGTCGGGCCGCCCAGGCCCCGACGAGGGAGGCCACGACCGCGGCGCCGAGCGCGACCGCCACGACGGTCAGGACGGTGTCCTGCTGGATCTGCGCGGCCCGCGCGGCCGGCCCGCGCCCCGCGGGCGGTCCGCCGACGCCGGAGCGACCCATCGCGGCGGACGGCTCGGCGGAGAGGCCCGCCTCGAGACGCGCGAAGCCCTGCCCGATGGCGAACGGGGCGACGAGGGCGACGGCGACGCCGGTCACGAGCGCGACGCCCGCGAACGCGAGGGCCAGGCGGAGGCGCAGGCTCACGCGTGCTCGCCGCCCGCGGCGGCGCCCGGTGCACGGCCGGCGTCGGGCATGCCCTCGCGGGCCGGCGCGGGCCCGGCGGCCCGCATGCCCCCGGAGACCGATGCGCGCGACGCCGCTCCGGTCGCCGCCCGATACCCCACGCCGCGCACGGTCTCGACGTACGCCGCGGAGCCGGGGCCGCCGCCCGGATCCGCCGTGGACCCGGCGGCCGGCCCGGCCAGCTTGCGCCGCACGTTCTTGACGTGGCTGTCGATGGTGCGGTCGTCGGAGGCAAACTCCTCGCCGAAGAGCCGCTCGCCCAGCTGTTCCCGCGTCCAGACCCTCCCGGGCTGCTCGGCGAGCGCCACGAGCAGGTCGAACTCGGTGCGCGTGAGCCCGACCGGGCTCCCCTGCCGGCGCACCTCGCGGGCGTCCACGTCGAGCTCCAGGTCGAGGAGACGGATCAGCCGGCGCGGCGACGGCGCGGCGGGCGCGCCGTCGGACGGCACCCCGGCATCGCCGGCGAGCCGATCGAGCCTGCGCAGCATCGCCCCCACGCGCGCCACGAGCTCGCGCGGCTCGAAGGGCTTCACCACGTAGTCGTCCGCCCCGAGCTCGAGGCCGGCCACCCGGTCGACCAGGTCGTCGCGTGCGGTCAGCATGATGACGCCGGCGCGCGAGCCCTCGGCCCGGAGCGTGCGCAGCACGTCGAACCCGGAGCGGCCGGGCAGCATGACGTCGAGGACGACGATGTCCGGCACGGCGTCGCGGGCGAGCTCCAGCGCCCGCTCCCCGTCGCCGCACGTCTCCACCTCGTACCCGTCGCGGGCGAGGTAGGCACGCAGCACCTCGGCGATGTGCGGTTCGTCGTCCACGACGAGGATCCTGGCGCTCACGGTCCGGACGATACGGGGACGGCCGGGCCGCGCAAGGCCCGACCGTCCCGATCCTGCAACCCGGGACGCCCGCATGGGGCGTGTCACGCTCGCACGCACGAAGGACGCCCCCGGCGGCGAGGTGCCGGCGTCAGGGGCGCCCCGGCCCGTGGGGGCCCGTGCCGTCGCACGCGCCCTGGCCGGTCCCGGTGCCGCGCGGCCCCGGCCCGGCACCCGTGCTCGGGGTGCCGGCCGCCGCGCCGGCC
>JAJYGK010000184.1 GCA_021790715.1 Chloroflexota bacterium | reverse complement strand
CGCCCGGTTCCTGGCCGACCGCGGGGCGCGCGTGACCGGATACGACGTGCGACCCCCGGGCGAGCTGGCCGACGCGCTCGCGACCCTCGGCGACCGGCCGATCCGCATCCTGGCCGGCCCAGAGATTGACCCGGCCGAGGCGCTCCGCGGCCAGGCGATGGTCGCCACCTCGCCGTCGGTGAGCAGCCGGTACCCGACCACCGAGCCGCGCCTGCGCGCGGCGCTGGGTGCCCTCGAGGCCGAGGGGCGCGTCCCCGTCGTCAGCGAGGTCGACCTGTTCCTGCGCCTCTGCCCGGCCCCGACCGTGGGCGTGACGGGCACGAAGGGCAAGACGACCACCAGCAGCCTCTCCGCTGCGGTCCTCGGTGCCGGGACGCACCCGGTGCTCCTCGGGGGGAACATCGGCACGCCCCTCGTCGAGCGACTGCCTGAGCTGACGCCCGCCCACCGCGTCGTGCTCGAGCTGTCCGAGCTGCAGCTGCCGACCCTCTCGCGCGGCACCACGGTCGCCGTCTACACGCACGTCACGCAGGACCACCTGGACCGGCACGGGAGCGTCGAGGCCTACCGCGCGGTCAAGCGCCGCCTGGCGGAGCTGGTGGACCCGGACGGGGCGCTGGTCCTGAATGCAGAGGACCCGGTGAGCGCCGCGTACGCGTCCCTCGGCCGCACCCGCACCGTCATGTACCGGCGCGCGCGCCCCATGCCCGGCGGCCTCGGCCTGGCGGACGGGTGGATCGTCGCGGAGGGCGCCCGGCGGCTGGAGTTGGCCGGCGGCGGGCCGGCCGCGCTCGGACCCGGCGGGCGGGTCCTGCCGCTCGGCGAGATCCCGCTCGCGGGCGAGCACAACGTGAGCAACGTGCTGGCCGCCGTCGCCGTCGGGCTCCTCTTCGGGATCGCGCCGGACGGGATCCGCCGGGCGGTGGCGGAATTCCACGCCGTGGAGCACCGCCTCGAGCCCATCGACGAGATCGACGGCGTCCTCTTCGTGAACGACTCCCAGGGCACCCAGCCCGACGCGGTCATCGCCGCCCTGCGCAGCTTCGCGCCGCCGGTCGTCCTGATCGCCGGCGGGCGCGACAAGGGCGTGCCGCTCGATGCGCTGGCCCGCGAGGCCGTCGAGCGGGCCGCCGCCGTGGTGCTGATCGGCGAGTCGGCGCCGCTGCTGGCCCGGGAACTCGAGGCGGCGGGCCACCGCCACGTGGAGCGTGCCGCGACGCTCGAGGAGGCGGTCGCGCGGGCGGACGGGCTTGCCCGGGGGGCGGCCGGGGAGCGCGGGACGGCGACGGTGCTGCTGAGCCCGGCGGCCGCCAGCTTTGACATGTTCGTGGACTATGCCGCACGGGGCCGGGCGTTCAGGGCCGCCGTGCGGGACCTGGCGACGCAGCGACGGGCGGACGGCCCGGGAGGGGAGCCGAGATGAGCCGGTACTTCACGCTGCCCCGGCCGTTCCTCGTGCGGCTCCTGGGCGGAGACCGCGACGGCGGCACGGACACCCGTCGGCGAACGGGCGCCGGCCGCAGCGGCGGCGCGATCAGCCGTGCCGTGGCGGGCGGCCGCACGCGTCCCGCCGGCCGGGTGGCGGGCGGCCGCTCGGTCGCCATGGCACAGGCGGCCCAGCCGGTCGTCAGGTCCCGGGTCGGGGCCCGGACCAGGCTCGGCGTCACGCTCGATTCGTGGCTGGGACGCCCGGCCCGGGCGCGCGGGGTCGGCCTGCAGCGGGAGCGCCACGAGCCGGAGTACCTGATCGTGCTCGCGGTGATGGCGCTGACGGCGGTCGGGATCCTGATGGTCTACTCGAGCTCCGCCATCCGCGCCTACGTCCTCTCGCAGGATGCGTTCGCGGTCGTGGGACCGCAGCTCGTCTGGGCCGTGCTGGGCGTCGTCGCCATGGTCGTCACCATGCAGCTCGATTACCGGTACTGGCGGCTGCTCTCGATCCCCATGTACGGCGGGTCGGTGCTCCTCCTGCTCCTCGTGCTGCTTCCCGGGATCGGGGTGAGCGTCGGGGGCTCGGCGCGCTGGCTGCAGATCGGGCCGCTGCCCGCCATCCACCCGGCCGAGTTCGCGAAGTTCGCGCTGGTCGTGTACCTCGCGCACTGGCTGGCGCGGCGCGGGCGCCAGATCCGCGGCGTGCGGCACGGCACGATCCCGTTCCTGCTGATCGTGGCGCCGGCCATCCTGCTCGTCGTCAAGGAGCCCGACCTGGGCACGACGGGCGTCATCGCGCTGACGGCCTTCACGATGTTCTTCATCGCCGGGGCCAACCTGTGGCAGTTCCTGCTGCTCGTGCCGGCCGGCCTCGCCGGGCTCGCCCTGGTGATCCTCAAGAACCCCTACCAGCTCGACCGCATCCGCATCTTCCTCGACCCGTGGAGCGACCCGTCGGGGAAGGGGCTGCAGACGATCCAGGGGCTGCTGGCTCTCGGGCTCGGGGGGATCTTCGGCTCCGGCCTGGGTGCCAGCCGCCTCGCATCGGGGCTGTACCTGCCCAACGCGTCGAACGACTTCATCTTTGCGATCATCGGGGAGGAGTTCGGGCTGCTCGGCGGCCTCGTCGTGATCGCCCTCTTCGCGCTGCTCGCCTACGAGGGGTTCCGCGTCGCGCTGTCGGCGCCGGACACCTTCGGCGGCCTGCTCGCGGCCGGCATCACGACGTGGATCATCGTGCAGGCCGTCATCAACATCGGTGTCGTGGTCGCCCTCTTCCCGATCACGGGGATCACGCTGCCGTTCATCAGCGCCGGCGGGTCGTCGCTCACGATCAGCCTCGCGGCCGTCGGCGTCCTCCTCTCGATCTCGCGGGAGACGCTGCCCAGGGGGAGCTGGAACGATGCGGATACTGATAGCGGGGGGCGGGACCGGCGGACACGTCTACCCGGCCCTCGCCGTCGCCCGCTCGCTGCACGAGCGTCGCAGCGACCTTGACCTGCACTGGATCGGCGGCCACCGCGGGCTCGAGGCCCGCGTGGTTCCGGGTGCCGGGATCCCGGTGACCCGCCTGGTGCTCCGCTCGCTGCGGACCGCCGACGTGTCGCTGCCCGCGATGGTCGATCCGGTCCGCCTCGGCGTCTCCTTCCCCCAGGGGCTCGCGCTGCTGCTCGCGCTCCGTCCGGCCGCGATCTTCACCACCGGCGGCTACGTCGCCCTGCCGATCGCCGTGGCGGCGTCCGCGCTGCGCATCCCCGTTGCGCTGTGGGAGGGCAACGTCGTCCCGGGCCGGAGCGTGCGGGCCATCGCCCGGCTGGCGGCCGTGCGTGCGGTCAGCTTCGGCGCGACCTGCCGCCGCCTGCCGCGGCCGTGCCTGGTGACCGGGACGCCCATCCGCGATCTCGGGTCGGTCGACCGGCTCGCCGCGCGCGGCCATTTCGAGATCCCCGCCGATGCGCGGGCGGTCCTCGTCTTCGGCGGCTCGCAGGCGGTGCGGCGCTTCGAGGCGGCCGTGGAGGGGGCGCTGCCCGAGCTCGCCGAGCGGGCGATCGTGCTGCACGTGACCGGCGAGGCCGCGTACGCGGGGGCGCTCGAACGCCGCGAGGCGCTGCCCGGGGCGCTGCGGGAGCGCTACCGCCCGTACCCATTCCTGCGCGACGAGATGCGCGATGCGCTCGCGGCGGCCGACCTCATCGTGGGTCGCGCCGGATCCTCCACGATCGCCGAGGCGACGGCGCTCGGGACGCCGCTCGTGCTCGTGCCGTACCCGCACGCCGCGGGACACCAGGCGGCGAACGCCGCCGTCGCGTCGGACACGGGGGCGGCGATCGTCATCCCGGACGAGGCGTTCGACGGGCACGCGCTGCTCGAGGCCGTGGAGGTCCTGGCCGACCCGCGGCGGCACCTGGAAATGGCCGCGGCGAGCCGGGCGCTGGGCCGGCCCGGAGCTGCGGCTGCGGTCGCGGAGATCGTCCTGCGCCTCGCCGAGCGCCGGCCGCTGCCGTCCGAGGCCGAGATCGAGGCCATCAGCCGGGGGGCGGCCGCCTGATGGACGTGGCCGTCCGGCGGCTGGCGGAGGACGAGAAGCTCAGGCTGGGGACGGAGATCCAGCGACGCCTCGGCGTGCGCACCTCGCGCAACGAGCCGCTGGCGCGCTTCACGACGATGCGCGTCGGCGGCCCGGCGGACCTCTTCGCGGTGGCGCACAACCTCTTCGAGCTGCGCGGCCTGGTGCGCTTCGCGCGCGGGCACGACCTCGCCCTCTTCCTGCTCGGCCGGGGCTCCGACCTGGTGATCTCGGACGCCGGGATGGGGGGCCTCGTGATCCAGGTGCGGGCCGAGGGCTCGCGCGTCGAGGGATCGCGAATCACGGCGGAGTCGGGTGTCCCGATGGCCCGCCTCGCCACCGTCGCGCGCGACGCCGGGCTCTCGGGCGTCGAGTTCGCCCTGGCGATCCCCGGGACCGTCGGCGGTGCCGTGTGGGCGAACGCCGGGGCCCACGGCTCGGACGTGCGCGGCGTCCTGGTGGAGGCGTCGGTCATCCGGGCCGACGACGGTGCCGAGCAGGCGCTCGACGCCGACGGGCTCGGCCTCGCCTACCGGGAGAGCCGGCTGAAGCATCCCGCCGGTGCGTTCCCGGACGTCGTGACGTGGGCGTCCTTCGAGCTCGAGCCCGCCGACCGCGCGACCATCGACGATCGGCTCGACGAGATCCGGCGCTGGCGGCGAGGACACCAGCCGCTCGGGCTGCCGTCGGCCGGCAGCGTCTTCCGCAACCCGCCCGAGGGGCCGTCCGCCGGTGAACTGATCGATCGCGCCGGGCTGAAGGGCACGCGGATCGGCGGCGCCAGCGTCAGCGAGCGCCACGCCAACTTCATCGTCAACGACGGGCACGGGACCGCCGCCGACGTCCGTCGTCTCGCCGGCCACGTCCGGCGTGCGGTCGCGACGCGGTGGGGCGTCGAGCTCGTCCCCGAGATCGTCTTCGCGGGCGACTGGAGCGACTGGGAGGAGACGCCGTGACCACGGGGAGAGTGCCCGGCGCGGGCGCCGGAGACGCAGGCGACGCGGGGGCCGCAGGCGCGCGGGGCGTCCGGGGTGCCGCACGCGACGATATCGCCGGCGACGAACCGGTGGGGCGCCGATCCCCGGTGCCGGTGGCCGTGCTGCTGGGCGGGCCGTCCGCCGAGCACGACGTCTCGCTCGTCTCGGGACGCGCCATCGCGGCCGCGCTCGAGGCGAAGGGCCACGCGGTCTCCGGCTGGCTGATCGGCCTCGACGGCCGGTGGTGGGAGCTGCCGGCGACGGCCCTCGACCCGCGCGTTCCCGCGACCGCGTTCGACGATCCCGCGTCGCTCGGCGCATGCGGCCCGTACGCGGCGGCCGGCGCGGTGGAGCTGCTCGCGAGCCACGACCCGGCCCCGGCCGTGTTCGTGGCACTGCACGGTCCGTTCGGCGAGGACGGCACGGTGCAGGCGCTGTGCGAGGCGGCCGGGCTGACCTACACGGGAGCCGGGGTCGCCGCATCGGCGGTCGGGATGGACAAGAGCCTCTTCAAGCGGCTCGTCGCGGGCCTCGACATGCCGGTCGTGCCGTGGCGAGACGTGAGCCTGGCGGCGTTCGAGGCCGGGCGCGGGGCCGTCCTCGAGGAGCTTGCCCGGTTCGCGCGATCGCTCGACGACCCCCGGCTCATGGTCAAGCCGGCCCGCCTCGGCTCGAGCGTCGGGATGCGGATCGTGCGCCACCCAGACGATCCGGACGAGCTGGCGGACGCGCTCGGCGAGGCGTTCCGCTTCGACGACCGGGCCCTGGCCGAGGCCTACCTCGACCACCCCCGCGAGCTCGAGATGGCGGTGCTGGGCAACGGGCCGGAGGACCTCGAGACGCACGGCCCGGGCGAGGCGTTCCCCGGCCGCGAGTTCTACGACTACGTCGCGAAGTACGCCGACGGGGTGTCGCGGACGACGACCAGCCCGGACGTGGACGCCGACCTGCGCGCCCGCCTGCACGCCATCGCGCGGGCGGCCTACACGGCCATCGGGGTGGAGGGCTTCGCGCGCGTCGATTTCCTGCTGGCCGGCGGGACGCTGTACCTCAACGAGATCAACACGATCCCCGGCTTCACGCCGATCAGCCTCTTCCCCGCGGTGTGCGCCGCCGAGGGGCGCCCCTTCGCCGACGTCTGTGAGCGGATCCTGGTCCTCGCGCTCGAGCGCGAACGCCGCCGGCGCCGGGTCTCGCTGACGCGGGCCGACCTGCCGTGACGCGGCCGGTGCGCCCGTGATGCCTCCGGTGCGATCGTGACGCTGCCGGTCCGCCGCGCGTCGCGGCCCAGGGCCCCCGCCGTCCGTCGCGCCTCGGCGGGCACTCGCCGGGGACGGATCGCGGGCGGCGTCGTCGCCGTGCTCGCGGCCGCGTCGATCTGGGCGGTCTCCGCGATGCCGGCGTTCGACCTGCGCCAGCTCGACGTGCAGGGCGCGACGATCACGTCGTCTGCCTCGCTCGACACCGCGCTGGGCCTCGACACGATCCCGCACCCGAACGTCTTCTCGATCGACACGACGCGCATGCGCCAGGCCCTGCTCGCCCTGCCCACGGTGAGCGACGCGAGCCTCGCCGTGGAGCTGCCGGGCCGCCTCGTCGTGCACCTGCAGGAACGGCGGCCCATCCTCGTCTGGGCCTCGTCAGGCCAGCGCTGGCTCGTCGACGTCAACGGGCTCGTGATGGCCGAGGCCCCGCCCGGCGATCCCGCGGCTGCCGCGCTGCCCGTCTTCAGCGACGACCGCAGCAACCGGCAGCCGCTCGCGCCGGGGGACACCATCGACCCGACCGACCTGGCGGTCGCGCGTCAACTCGGGGCCGTCACGCCCCGCATGGTCCACAGCTCGGCCGCGGCGCTCACCATCGAGATCACCGACGCGGACGGTTTCACGCTCTCCACCGGTCCGAAGGGCTGGCTGGCGATCTTCGGCATGTACACGGCGACGCTGCGTCCGCCGTCCCTCGTGCCCGCCCAGGTGCAGTGCCTCTCGAGCCTCCTGGCCAGGGAGGGGGAGGCGAAGATCGCCACCGTGTACCTGTTCCCGGAGGGGAACGAGTGCGGCACGTTCGTCGCCCGGACGTCGAAGTGACGCCGCCCGCCATCCGGCACCGAGCCGCCCGGCGACATCCCGCCGGCCGGCATGCGACGACCCGGCGGCCGCACGCCGCCGGCGCGACGGCGCGGGATCGCCTTGCCGGTCGCCTTCGCGGTCGAGTAGCCTTGACCGGTCGGTGCGCGAGGAGGGAACAACGTGTGGATCCCGCTGGCGGGACTGCTCGTCGGGATCCTGCTGGCCCTCATCCTCCGGATCGACGTCAGTTTCGAGTTCGCCCGCTACTCTGCGGTCGGGATCCTGGCGGCTCTCGACTCGGTCGTCGGGGCGATCCGGGCGGAGCTGAACGGCAGCTACGACAACCGCATCTTCATCTCCGGGTTCGTCGTCAATGCCCTCGTCGCGGTGCTGCTCACGTTCGTGGGCGACCGGCTGGGCCTGGACCTCTACCTCGTGGCACTCATCACGTTCGGCCTCAGGATCTTCCAGAACGTGGCCCTGATCCGGCGACACTTCCTGTAGGCCGGCCGGCAGCTCGATGAAGGGATAGGGCGTGGAGCGAGAAGCGGTCATCGCCGCGATCGACGTGGGCACCAGCAAGGTCGTCGCGCTGATCGCCGAGATCAGCACGGACGGCGGCCTCTCGATCATCGGCAAGGGGTCGCCCGGCTCGTCGGGGCTGAAGAAGGGCGTCGTCGTCAACATCGACCAGACCGTCGCGTCGATCGCCAGCGCCCTCGAGCAGGCGGAGCGCACCAGCGGCGTCCGCATCGAGTCGGCGTTCGTGGCGGTGGGCGGCAGCCACATCGAGAGCCTCAACTCGCACGGGGCCGTGGCGGTGAGCGGCCACGACAAGGAGGTGAGCCGGGAGGACGAGGAGCGCGCCATCGACGTCGCGCGCGCCGTCTCGATCCCGTCGAACCGGGAGATCCTCGACGTCATCACGCGCGGCTACACGGTCGACGGCCAGGAGGGCGTGAAGGACCCGGTGGGGATGAGCGCCACCCGCCTGGAGGTCGATGCGCACATCGTCACCGGCAGCGTCAGCGCCGTCCAGAACCTCGCCAAGTGCGTGAGCCAGGCCGGCATCCGGATCGAGCAGAAGGTGCCCGTGCCGCTCGCGGCGGCCGAGGCGGTCCTCACCGACACGGAGCGCGACCTGGGTGTCGCCGTCGTGGACGTGGGTGCCGGCACCACATCGATCGCCCTCTACATGGACGGCTGGCCGTTCCACACCGCGGTCCTGCCTGTCGGCGGCAACAACGTCACGAACGACCTGATGATCGGCCTGAAGACGAGCCTCCAGGTGGCGGAGGACGTGAAGCTCCAGCACGGGTGCGCGGACCTCCGATCGGTCGCGCCGGAGGAGCTGATCACGGTCAGCGTCTTCGGCGACGAGCAGGGCCGCACGATCCAGCGCAGCGAGGCATGCGACATCATCGAGGCGCGCATGCGCGAGCTCTTCGAGCAGATCGGGGCGCAGGTCTCGACTGCCGTGAAGGGCGGCATCCTGCCGGCCGGAATCGTGCTCACCGGCGGCGGGGCGCAGTTGGCCGGCGTGGCCGAGCTCGGGCGGGAGGTACTCGACATGCCGGTCCGCGTGGCGGGCCCCGGCGGCGTCGGGGGCCTGGTCGACAACCTGCTCACGCCCGCCTTCAGCACGTCGATCGGCCTGCTCCGGCTGTGGGAGCGCGAGTTCCGGCAGGGCGACCCCGGCCGCTACGAGACGGCGCCCGCGGGTGGCGCGGTCGGCCGGCTCCGCGACTGGGTGCGCGGCCTCTTCCCGTAGCCGCGCTCCGGGCCGCGCCTGCAGGTCGCGGGTGGCCCGGCCGGCGGTCTCGAGACCCGCAATCCGCCGAATTCCCCCATGAAACGGGGGTGCCGGGCCGCGTGACCGCGATCTATACTCGGCCGCAGGCCTGACCGCCCCGGAGGGACACGGCGAGGCCCCTGACGACGAACGCACCGAGGTCCGAACGAGCGTCCCCGCCCGTCCGCGCCGCACTGTACCCGGAGGAGCGCGCATGCCGCTGCAGTCGGATTCCGAGAACTTCGCACTCATCCGCGTCATCGGCATCGGCGGCGGCGGCAGCAACGCCGTGAACCGGATGATCCGGGCCGAGATGATGGGGGTCGAGTTCATCGCGGTGAACACGGACTCCCAGGCACTCCTGCAGTCCGACGCGCCCCACAAGATCCGCATCGGCGACAAGGTCACCCGCGGCCTGGGCGCCGGCGGCGACCCGTCGATCGGCCAGCGCTCGGCCGAGGAGGACCAGGAGAAGATCTTCGAGGCCCTCCGGGACTCCGACATGGTCTTCCTGACGGCCGGCATGGGCGGCGGCACCGGATCCGGCGCGGCGCCGGTCATCGCGGAGATCGCCAAGGAGGTCGGCGCGCTCACGATCGGGGTCGTCACCAAGCCGTTCGCGTTCGAGGGCGCGAAGCGCCGGATGGTCGCCGAGAAGACCACCGAGCTGCTGCGCGAGAAGGTCGACACCCTCATCACGATCCCGAACGACCGCCTCAAGGACGTCGTCAACAAGAACACCTCGATCGTCGACGCGTTCCGGGTCGTCGACGACGTGCTCCGGCAGGGCGTGCAGGGGATCAGCGATCTCATCACGGTCCCCGGGCTCATCAACCTCGACTTCGCCGACGTGCGCACCATCATGAAGAGCGCGGGATCCGCCCTGATGGGGATCGGGCGGGCGTCGGGCGAGAACCGCGCCGCCGAGGCGGCCCGCCAGGCGATCGCCAGCCCGCTCCTCGAGGTCAACATCACCGGCGCGCAGGGTCTCCTCTTCAACATCACCGGCGGTCCGAACCTCGGCCTCTTCGAGGTGAACGAGGCCGCGGAGATCATCAAGGAGGCCGCGGACCCCGAGGCGAACATCATCTTCGGCACGGTCATCGACGAGCGGATGGCCGACGACGTGATGATCACCGTCATCGCGACCGGCTTCGACTCGACCAAGCGGCGCGAGTACACGAGCGCGTCCGACGCCGCGACCCGGATCGGTCGCGACAACCGCGACTTCCTGCGCGACCTCGAGCGCGAGCGGCAGCGGATGGACCAGCTCG
>JAJYGK010000066.1 GCA_021790715.1 Chloroflexota bacterium | reverse complement strand
CCGCGGCCGCGGACGCCCCGGCGGCGCCGCCCCCCGATCCGGACGGCGGCGCAGGCGCGACGGACCCGTGCATCGCGGAACGGCAGGAGGTGGAGCACCGGACGGAGGAGGCTGCCCAGGCCCACGCAGCGCACGAGGCGGCGGCGGCCGAGCTGCGCCGGCTGCGGCGCGAGCACGACGCCGCGATCGCGCGCGCCGAGGCCGCGGGAGAGGCGATGGACGTGCGGCAGCTCACCGAGGCGAAGGCGGCGGCCCAGCGGGCCTTCCGCGCGGACCGCGCCGCGGCCCGCGACGCGGCATCCCTGGAGCGGGCGGCGGCGCAGTGGCTGACGACGATCAACGAGCTGAACACCCGCGTGCGGGCGGCCCGGCGCGTCGCCGCGACCGAGCGACGACGCGTGACGCGCCTGGCGCGGGAGATCGAGACCCGGTCGATCGGCGTGGACGCGACGCGCATCACCCTGGAGCGAGCAGAGGCGGCCGTGCTGGACGCGCGAGAGTCGCTGGCCGAGTGCGCCGAACGCCACGCGCATCCCCCTGCCGGCAGCGCGTTCGGGCGCGCCGCACCTCCGCAGGGCCCGACGCCGGAGATCGCGGCCGGGAGCGAGACCGCGGCCGCTGGCGGGAGGGGCCGACGCGAGACCGCGCCGGCGACTGACACCCCGGCGCCCGGAGCGGACGGCTCACCCGCCGTGCCCGTGGCCCCATCCGGCGAAACCATCCCGCCCTCGCTGCGGCCCACCCTGCTCACCCGCATCCTCGAGTTCGACGAGCGCGCCGTCGTCCTCGCCGCCGCCGCGCTGGCCTCCGGGTCACCGGACCAGGCCCACCGATGGCACCTCGAGCTGTCGGCCTTCCGCGACGCGACCGTCCAGGCGGCCATCGACGCGGGGCACGTCGATCCGCTCATGGATCATCCGTTCTGGTCCGCCTTCGCACCGGAGGAGGCGCGGGAGATCGCCGCGGTGCTCGCGAGCCTCGGGTACCGGTACGACGGGCGCGGTGCGTTCGCGGATGGGCGCAGCCCCTCCACCCGCGACCTCGCGCTCGCGGTCGGCTACGCCGGGATCGATCCGCGGCGGATCCGGCGCTGGCCGGCCGCCGCCGAGATCCCCGGCCTGCTCGAGGGGGCCCGGGTCGCGACCGTCGAGTTCGTGCTGTCGCGCGCCCCCGATCTCTCCCTGGGCCAGCTCGGCGACATGCTCGGCCCCGGCGCACGCGCGCTGCCGCTGCTCTGGAACGAATGGGGCCGCGTCCGACCCCTCCTGGCAAGCCCGGGACCCTGACGGGTGGGCGCCGCGGCGCTCGAGGCGATCCCCCAGGGCTCGGTCCGGCGCCTCAGCGCTCGATGCGGATGACGCGGAAGGCGTCGGCGGCCTGGACCCCCATCGGGGCGCCCTGCTCGGCGAGCCGCTCGCGCATGCGCTGCTCGATGCCGGCCGGATCCCGCAGCTGGCTCGCGTGTGCCCGGAGCGCCAACAGCTTTCGGTCGACGTGGGCCGAGACGTCGACCCACTCGGTGGGGTGGTCGGTCCAGAAGAGGTAGATGCGCCGGACCTTGTGCGGCGCGAGCCCGGACCTCGCGAGGTGCGGGAAGGCCATCGCGTTCCGGGCCGCCGGGTAGACGGCGTCGACCGCGGCCAGACCGGCCGTGCGGTGATCGGTGTGCTGGACCATGGCGTCGCCGACGAAGACCTGGGTCGGATCGGGCGTCATGACCGCGTCGGGCTGCATCTCGCGAATGAGCCGGACCAGCTCCTCGCGCAGCGCGAGGTCGTTCTCGAGGGCGCCGTCCGGCTGGTGCAGGAAATGCACCGCGCGGTACCCGATCACGTCGGCGGCCGCCCGCTGCTCGGTCTCCCGCAGGACGGCCAGCTCGACGGGATCCGTGTCCGGGTCGTCGGAGCCGGCGTCGCCGCTGGTGCAGCAGACGAGCTCGGCGACGGTGCCCTCGTCGATCCAGCGCGCGACGGTCGCGGCGGGGCCGAAATCGGCGTCGTCCGGGTGGGCGACGATGACCATCAGGCGTTCGGGACGCTCGGTATGGGGGATCGGATCGGCCATCGCCTGCATCCTACCCTGCTTCGCCGGAGCGGGCCGCCGGCACGCTCCTGGCATGCGTCGCACCGTGCCCCGTTACCCGTGTGCGAAGGGGTTGCCGGGAATCTTTCGGATGTCTATCATTCGGGAGAGGCATCGCCCGTCCCCCCCACGGTCGATGCCTCCTTCGTTTGTCCGGGGCTCGTGCCCCGGGGCCCGTGCCCGGGGCCCGTGTCGCCGGGCCCGTTGCTACGACGCGGCGGCCGCCTGCTTCCCGCGCAGCGCCTCCAGCACCTCGGCGGCGTGGCCCTCGGGCTTCACGTGCTCCCAGACGCGCGCGATCCGCCCGTCTTCGTCGACCAGGAAGGTCTCGCGGGCGATGCCCCAGTACGTCCGTCCGTACCGCTTCTTCTCGACCCAGACCCCGTACGCCTCGGCGACGGCGTGGTCGGCGTCCACGAGGAGCGGGAACGTCAGCGCCTGCTGCTCGCGGAACTTCGCGTGCGACTTCCCGTCCTGCGGGCTGATTCCCCACACCTCCGCACCGAGCGCGCGGATCTCGGCGTTCGCGTCGCGAAACTCGCAGGCCTCCGTCGTGCAGCCCGGGGTCATGTCCGCGGGATAGAAGTAGACGACGACGGGACGCGGCCGCTGCGCGGACAGTCGGTGCATCATCCCGGCGTCGTCCGGCAGTTCGAAATCGGGTGCCGGATCCCCGACGTGCAGGTGGCTCATGCGGCGAGGATACCGGCGCGCGCCATGCGGTCCCGGTTACCGACCGATCGCAAACGCTGCAACGGCGACGCCGATCCCCGCCACCAGCACCAGCAGGTCGAGCCGTCCGAGGCGTACCGGCCGGTAGACGCCGCGTGGCAGGTCGGCATCGAAGCCCCGGGCGTCCATCGCGAGCGCCATGCGCTCGGCGCGCCG
The DNA here is from genome assembly GCA_021790715.1 of Chloroflexota bacterium. Classification (GTDB taxonomy): domain Bacteria; phylum Chloroflexota; class Limnocylindria; order Limnocylindrales; family CSP1-4; genus JAJYNJ01. The sequence continues at coordinate 7,201 of JAJYGK010000066.1, read as the reverse complement.
GATCGCCGTGACGAGGAGCACCAGCAGGCGACGACCGAACGACCGGATCCGGCCGCCGACGCCCCCGGGCTCGATCCCGCGCAGACGCTGCACGCCGCCGGAGGCGGCCCAGTCGGCCGCCAGGAGCGGCACGATCCGGAGCGCCGCGAGCGTGCCGTAGGCGAACCGGTACGGGGCGTGCCACTGCTGGACCAGCGAGTCGGCCAGCCCGGTCGGGTCGGACGTCGCGAAGACGAGGACGCTGACCAGGGCGATGACGGCCAGCCGGAGCGCGATCGTGATGCCGGCGGCGATCGCGTCGCCGGCGATGCGGATGGGGCCCGCCAGCAGCACGGAGGGGGCGGCGGGATCGCCGTTGGCCGGGTTGACCAGGACGGTGAGGACACCGAGTCCCAGCGCGGCGAGTCCGAGCGGGGCAAGCCGCGCCGGCACGCGGGCCAGCGGCAGGCCCGAGAGCAGCCCGAGCGCGGCCGCGCCGGCCACCGTCAGGGCGAGGGGCACGCCGGGACCGGCCGGCAGCACGACCACGACGAGCCAGGCGATCCCGACCACGAGGCGGGTGACGGGCGCGACCCGCGTGAGCAGCGCCGGACGGACGGGCTCGAGCGGAGCCGGCAGGAAGCTCACCGGGGCGTCACGGCCGCCACGGTCCGGCGGGGCGGTACGGCGGCGCGTCCAGGAACGCCCGGGGCGTTCCGTCGAAGACGAGCCGCCCGGCGTCCAGCGCGATGACGCGATCGCAGGCCGGCACCAGGCGCGGGTCGTGCGTCGCCATGATCTGGGCCTGGCCCGCCGCCCGGAGGCCGTCGAGCAGGGTCACGACGGCGTCGGCCCCGCGCCGGTCGAGCCCGAACGTCGGCTCGTCCAGGAGCAGGACGGCGGGCCTGGTGACGCTGGCGGCGGCGATCGAGAGCCGTCGCTGCTCGCCCTCGCTCAGCCGGAACGGGTTCTCGTCGGCGAGCGGTGCCAGGCCGAAGTCGCGCAGGGCCTCCGCGACGGACGAATCGCCCGGGCCGGCGGAACGGCCGGAGGTCGGCAGTCCGGCGGCCACCTCGCCGGCGCACGTCGAGGCGACGAAGCCGAGCTCGGGGTTCTGGAACACGAGGCCGAGCGTGCGCGCCAGCTGGCGGCCGGGCAGTCTCGAGGGATCGACGCGGCCGCCCGCGCCGGCGACGCGGACGGTCCCCGACGCAGGGCGCCGGAGCCCTGCCAGCGCGAACAGGAGGGTCGACTTGCCCGACCCGTTGGGTCCGACCAGCGCGGCCCGCTCTCCCGGGCAGAGGGAGAACGAGACATCCTCGACCGCGGGCCGCCCGATGCCGCCGGGAGCGAACGGATAGCGGACCGTGACGGCCGCCGCCTCCAGGACCGGCTCTCCGGCGCGATCCGGACGCGGGGACGGGCGAGCGCGCTCGCCGGCCGTGGCCGCGACGGCACTCGCGACGCGATCTCCCGCATCTCCCGGACGGCCGGCCCAGGCCGACCAGGCACGCGGGACCCAGCTGCCGAGGCGGTCGAGCTCCGCGGCATGTGCGCGGCCGACCTCGTCCGGGGCCCCGAACGCGATCTGCCGGCCGGTGCCGTCGAGGAGCAGCACGAGGTCCGCCAGCGGCAGCGCGGCGTCCAGGCGGTGCTCGACCACGACGAGCGTGCGCTCGCGGGTCGCCGCGATGGAGGCGATCCGCTCGAAGACCTGCTCCATCCCCGGCGGATCCAGGTTGGCGGTCGGCTCGTCGAGCACGAGCAGGCCCGGCAGCGGGGCCAGCACGTCGGCGATCGCGAGCCGCTGCTGTTCGCCGCCGGAGAGCGCCGCGGTGGAGCGGCGCCGAAAGCCGCCGAGGCCGACGATCTCGAGCGCCTCCGGCACCCGCGCCAGCATCGCATCGCGCGTCCAGCCCCGGTTCTCGAGCCCGAACGCGACCTCGTCCTCGACGCGGGGCATCACGAGCTGGCTCTCCGGTTCCTGGAAGACGATCCCGGCCCGCGCCGCGACGCGCTGCATCGGCGTCGTCGCGACGTCCATCTCGCCGACGCGCAGCGAACCCGACCAGGTCCCCGCCATCTCGTGAGGGACCAGCCCGACGAACGCCCGCGCCAGTGTGCTCTTGCCGCTGCCCGACGGCCCGATCACGAGCAGGACGGAGCCCGCCGGCACGCGGAACGAGAGGCCCGCGAGGGCGGGGCGGGTCCGCCCCCGGTACGTCCAGCCGAACGCCTCGGCGACGAGCTCCGGGGCGGCGGACGGCCCGGCGGATCGCCCGGTCAGCTCGGGAAGCCCTCGAGGACGCCCGAGCGGCGGAGAGCGCCGACGAGCAGCCAGCCGCCGTACCCCGCGACGACGAGACCCGAGAGGATCTCGAGCCCGGCGACGGCGGCCTGGAACGCGACGCCGTTCGACGGGTAGTAGACGGGGAGGTCGTGCAGCGCCTCGCCGATGCCGGCCACGGCGCCCGCGAGCAGCGCGATCGGCAGACCGAAGGAGCGGTACAGGACGAACGCGAAGACCAGCTCCGCGCCGACACCCTGGACGAACCCGGACAGCACGACGTCGAGGCCCCAGACGTTGCCGAGCAGGGCCGACACGATCGCGGCGACGAGCTCGGCGAAGAGCGCCGCGCCCGGCTTGCGGACGATCAGCCCGGCGATGACGGCCGGCATCAGCCAGACGCCGCTGATCACGTACTCGAGCGGCTTGGCCACCGCGAAGAGCGGCGCGAGGACGTTCCAGACCGTGTCCCAGGCCCAGAACACGACCCCGAAGGCGACCGCGATGACGGCGGTGACGACGATGTCGCGCGTCCGCCAGCGCGTCTCCGGGGGCTCGAATGCGCGCCCGTATGGCGCGGCCCGATCGGTCATGCCGGTTCGCTCCTTTCCATCCCGGGTCCGTCTTCGCCCGTGCAGCTCCCGCGCCCGCCGTCGACCGCGGCACGGCGCGTATGGACGATCAGCACTCGCCCGCGCCGGCACGAGACCCACGCGGCGCCCTCGACCAGTTCGTTGGAGAGGCCTCGCGACGGCCCCGCCGGCAGGGCTTCGTCCCGCAGCGGATATCGCAGGCCGTTCGTCGTCACGCCCTCCGCGCCGCCCCCGAACGGAAAGAGCGACACGTAGTCGCCGGGGGCACCGGCGAGCTCGGACCGGCCGACCTCGCCGGCCCCGTCGCCCGCGTCGAGCAGCCACATCGCCGACCGGTCGTCGACGAGCCGGAGGTCCACGCCGAGATCGGCGGCGAGCCCCAGCAGCGCGATCGCCGACAGCTCGTGCTCGACGCGCAAGCCGCCGAGGACGGCGAGCGCGACGGCCCGGCGGACGCCGCGCTCCACGGCCACGCGCAGCGCGAGCTCGAGGTCGCTCTCGTCCTTCTCCGCCGGCACGCGCAGGACCGTGACGCCCGCGCGCTCCAGCGCGTCGATCTCGGCCGGATCGGCGGAATCGAGGTCCCCCACCACGACGTCCGGGCGCAGGCCCAGCTGCCGGCACGCCGCCGCGCCGGCGTCGGCGGCGATCACGAGACCGACGCCGTCGAGCACGCCCGGCTCCAGGCACGCGCGCGGCGGCACGCGCCCGTTGCCGACGAGGAGCGCCTTGTTCGCGACCGGATGCACCACGACCTCCGTCCCCGGCGGACAGAGGTCGTGTCGATGGACTCCCTTCGCTGGTACGACCCAGATCAGGTTCCGAGGGTCTGCGGCATCTGCCGCACTCTCAGCACCGTTGCCGGTGCTCCCCTGTCCGCTCTTCGGTTGTCAGCCGAATCCTACTCCCGCCGGCCCGGGCCCACCGCGGGCACCGTCCCGACGCCGATCGCGTGGGGAGCCGTGGCGGGCGGCGCGGGTCAGCCGTCGCGGAGGGTCGCGACGGCGGCAACGACGTCCCGGGCGACCCACTGCGCGCCCGCCGCCCGCAGGCTGCCGGCCTGGGCGGCCCCAGTGAGCACGCCGACCGGCAGCGCCTGCGCCCGCTTCGCCATCCGCATGTCGTCGCCGGCGTCGGCGACCAGGACGATCTCGGTCGTCGGCACACCGAGGTAGCGGGACGTCAGCAGGAGCGGAGCCGGATCGGGCTTCTGGTGCGGGACCTCGTTCCCGAAGACGCAGGTCTCGAAGTATCCCTCGAGCCCGGTCGCGCGGAGCTCGAGCTCGATCCGGTCGCGGTGCCCGGCAGTGACGAGCGCCAGGCGGTGCCCGTGGGTCCGGAGCCAGTCGAGTGCCTCCGGCACGCCGGGCACGAGCGCGGAGACCTCCGTCTCGAAGAGCTCGACCCAGCGCCGGTCGATCCGCGGCCACAGATCCTCCGCGATCCCCATGCTGCGGTACATGCGCCGCCAGTCCGGCGCGTAGTGCCGCCGGAAGAGCGCGTCGTCGAACGGGACCTCGAGCTCGGCGAAGATCTGCCGGTAGGTGGCGACCGTGCGCCCGATGGAATCGATGAGCGTGCCGTCCCAGTCGAACGCCCAGACGGCGCGGTCGCGCATGGCATGGAGGACCTTCCCGGGCGGGCCGCCGCGGCGCAGCAAACGCATGCGCGCATTCTCACAGGCCGGCCCGCCTTCGCGTGCGCCGCGCGTGCCGTGACCGGCCGGAGCCGGCCGGGCGTTCCCCCGTCACGGGTGAGCCGTGGCGCTCCCCCACCGGCCCGAGCCACCGCGGGCGCGCGTGGCCCGGTGATAGACTCGAGCCCGTGCCCGATCCGCTGCCCCCTGCGGCCCAGCGTGTCCTCGAGGCGGCGGCCCGGAAGGGCGTCGCTCTCGAGATCCTGACGTTTCCTGCCGGGACGCACACCGCGGAGGATGCCGCGCGGGCCATCGGCGTGGAGCTGTCGCAGATCGTGAAGAGCGTCGTCTTCGTCGCGCCGCGCGGGGACGACCGGCTCGAGCCCTTCGTCGCACTCGCCGCCGGACCCGACCGGGTGGACGTCGCGCGGCTCGCCGCGGTGCTCGGCGAGCCCGGCGTGCGTCGCGCCACCGCGCGCGAGGCGAGCCTGCTCACCGGCTTCACGATCGGCGGGATCCCGCCGTTCGGCCATGCACGACCCGTCCGGGTGGTGATGGATCCGGGCCTCGATCGTCACACCACCGTCTGGGCGGCGGCCGGCACGCAGGACGCGGTCTTCGCCGTCTCGCCGGGCACGCTGCGCATGCTGGCCAACGCGATCGTCGCGCCCATCGTCGACGCGGGGGACGTGCCGCGGGCGCCGCTCCCCGCGGAACGCGCACAGCCCTCCGGGGAGCCCGCGGTCGAGGGCTGACGTGTCGGACGACGGGGTCCATCGATCGGTCGTCCGGTATCCGGGCGGCCTCAGCGTCCGGTTCCGCTGGGCAGGCACCGGGCGTGCCGCCGACGTCTTCGCGCTCTCGGAATCCGGGGGCACGCTGGTCGATCACGGCCCGCTGGTCTCGCCCGCTCCCGACCGGATGTGCCGGGCCGAGCTGCGGGTGGAGTCGCCGTCCGGCACCTGGACGGCACGGCTCGCGTCCCCGATCTTCGACGGGCCGACGGCGTTCTTCTGGGACGTGCCCCTGCTGCTCGTGACGAAGTACGGCTTCCGGTCGTACGGGTTCGATGCGCGCAGCGGCGAGCTGCGCTGGTCCCGCGAGACGGGGACGCCCATCCTCGACGTCCTGGGCAGCGCCCGGCTCGACCACGTCCTGGTCCAGTCGGAGATCGACACCGTCGCGATCGAGGCGGACGGCGCGGTGGCGTGGCGCCTCGCCCATTCGGACGTCGTCGCGGGCGCCGAGCTGGTCGGGGGACGGCTCATCCTGACCAGCTACGACGGGCGGGTCGCGGCCTTCGACCCACGGACGGGACACGCGCTCTGACGGTTCCGGGCGGGTCCGGCCGGACTCCTTGCACACAACCTTGCACAACGGATCGGGCGGACCATCGTTCCTACAGCTGTCAACCCCAAGGACACAGCAGAGGAGCGACCCATGCTCACGACCATCGCTCGGTACGCCGGTCTCCGTCTCGTGACCGCCGTGCTGATCGCGATCGCCGTCCCGGTCGGTTTCGTGGGAGCAGCAACCGTCAATCACCCGGCAACACCAGGCCACAGCGCGTTCACGACGCCGAACCAGGCACAACCGTCGGCGTCGCCGAGCGCCTCACCGTCCACCAGTCCGTCGCCGTCGCCGAGCGCGAGCCCGTCGGCCTCGCCGAGCACGTCGCCCAGTCCGTCGCCGTCCACCAGTCCGTCGCCGTCGCCGGTCTCTTCGCCGAGCGCATCGCCGTCCGCGAGTCCGGCGGCCGCACCGACCGCGTCGCCGAGCCATGGCTCCATCGTGTCGCAGGCCGCGCGATCCTCGAACGTGGGTGGCCCGAACGATAACCACGGCGGGTACGTCAGCTGCATTGCCCGCCAGAACCACGGCCACTCCATGCATGGCGAATCGCCCGCCCAGTGCGTTGCTCCGGCGGCGTCGCCCAGTCCGTCCCCGTCCGCCTCACCGAGCCCGACGCCGTCGCCCTCGGCCTGACCGACCCGCCGCACGGACCGCGGCGCCCCGACCATCGATCGACCATCGGTCGACCATCGCCGCCCCGGCCGCCATGACCGGGGCGTCGAAGCGCCACCGACCCGGGTGGAGCGGAGGTGCGCCCGGTACGCGAAGCTCCGCCGAGCCGCGGGCTGCCGAGGAGGCGGCCGCATGGAGCACGCGCTGCTCGCGGACGACGACGCGGGCGAAGGGTAGTCCCCTCGGTTGACGCCTACGCCATCGCGCGGCCGTAGACCCGCGTGGCCCACGCGAGCGCCAGGACCGTCACGATGGCGAGGAGGATGAACCCCTGCGCGACCGCTGCGCTCACGATCGTGCCCGCGGCGAGGTCGCGGGATGCGTCGACCGCGTAGTACAGCGGGTCGACGTGGGCGAGCGCGACGAGCCAGGCCGGCGCGATCGACAGCGGCAGGAGGATGCCCGACAGGAGTGTCAGCGGAAGCTGCAGTCCGGTGACCACCGAGGCCAGGCTCCCGATCTGCCGGAGCAGGATGCCGAGCGCAGCGGACCACGCCGACACGGTCGTCGTCACGAGCGAGAGCAGCACGAGCAGCACCGCAATGCCGGCCCAGTGGGCGTGGAAGCCGAACGGGATCGAGATGACCACGACGAGCAGCGCCGGCACGACGAACGTCACGACGTCGCGCAGGACCGTGCCGAGGAGCAGTGCGAGCCGACTCACGGGGGTCACGCGGAGCC
>JAJYGK010000195.1 GCA_021790715.1 Chloroflexota bacterium | reverse complement strand
CCGGCGGGGCCGGTACTCCATCGTGTCGAAGTCGAGGGCGAGGATCTCGTCGCCCGACTTCCGGTAGAAGCCGGCGCCCGCCTTCGTCCCGAGCATCCCGCGCGCCAGCATCGCCTCGACCACGGGCGGCAGCTCGAACAGCTCGCGCTCGGGGTCGTCCGCGGGCACGGCGGCGGCGAGGCTCCGGACGACGGCCGCGAACACGTCGAGGCCGACCAGGTCGATCGTCCGGAAGACGGCGGACCGGGGGCGCCCCACCAGCGGACCCGACACGTCGTCGATCTCGTCGACACCGAGGCCGAGCTGCCGGCCCAGCCGCAGCGCCGCGAGCGACGCCTGCGTACCCAGGCGATTGGCGATGAACCCGGGCGCGTCCTGCGCATCGACCACGCCCTTCCCCAGCACGTCGGCGGCGATGGCGCGCGCGAGCCCGACCGCGGCCGGCGACGTGCGGGGCCCCGGCCACGAGCTCCACGAGGCGCGCATAGCGGGGCGGGTTGAAGAAGTGCATGCCGAGGAAGCGCGCCGCCACTGCGTCCGGCAGTGCATCGGCCATCGCCGAGACCGACAGCGACGACGTGTTCGTCGCCAGCAGCGCGTGCGGCGCAAGCGACGCGGCGACGCGGGCCAGCAGGTCGCGCTTGACCTCGAGCCGCTCGACAACCGCCTCGAGGATCCAGTCGGCGTCGGCGGCGACCGTCTCCAGCGCATCGAACCCCGCGGGACGGATCGCGCGCACGTCGTCCGGCAGGTACAGCGGCGCCGGAGAGAGCCTGGCCGCTCGCTCGAGCCCCGTCTTCGCCGTCGCCGCGTCGAGGTCGAGCAGGTCCACGCGCACGCCGCGCCCCGCCAGCAGGCAGGCGATCTGGGCACCCATCGTGCCCGCGCCGAGGACGACCGCGCGGCGCAGCCGGGGTGGCCGGCCGTCGAGCGGACCGGGCGCCGCGGGCGCGTTCCCGTGCTCGGAGGGCGCAGCGGAAGCGGCTGCCGCCCACCACGCCCCGGCAATCGTCATGTTCGGCCTCCGTGTTCATCGAGGGTGAGCGCGGGTTCCGCGCGGAGCGCGCCGAGGAACAGGTCCGTGAACCGGCCCGCGAAGTCGTCGACGCCGAGCGGTCCGTCCGGGCGATACCACTGGCTGAACCAGTTGCACGCGGCGAGGATCATGAAGCCCGCGCTGCGCTCGTCCGCGCATCCGAACACGCCATCGCGCATCCCCTCGCGGATCAGCGCGCGCCAGGCGTGCTCGTACGCGTCGCGTTCCGCGACGATGCGCTGGCGGCGCTCCGGCGCGAGCGCCTTGACCTCAACCTGGAGGAGCGTCAGCTCGTCCGGCTCGTCGGCCGCGATCCGGAGGTGCGCAGCGACGGCCTGCTCCAGCCGCCGCTGCGGGTGCCCGTCCCCCTCCAGGATCGGCCGCACCTCCTCGTTGAACCGGTCCATCGCCGTCTCGACGATGCCGTAGAGGAGGTCCTCCTTCGAGTCGATGTAGTGGTACAGGCTGCCCCGGTGCATGCCCAGCGCCTCGGCCAGATCCTGCATCGACGTCCCGTCGTAGCCGTGCTCGCGGAAGAGGCGCACCGCGACCCGGCGCAGCTGCTCCTCACGCGGGCGGACGGAGGCGCCCGGCACGGGCGATCCCCCGGTCCGGCGCTCGCCCTGCGGCTCCGACGGCACGCGGCCTCCTTTCGGTCCGGCACCGGCGCTCGGGCGCCGGCGCCTCCCAAACGAACGTTCGGTGCGCCGAAGGATAGCATCACCGGAGGCCGTATGGCCCTGCGCATGCGGGCCGGGTGTCGCGGTGGGATCATCGGACGCATGACGCCACCCCTCGTTGCCGGCATCCCCGCGGCGCTGCCGCGCCGGGCGTTCGATCCCCTGCCCGACGGGACGGCCATCGTCCCGGTGGATCCGGCCACCGTTGCAGAGGCCGACCTCGGCCGGATCGAGTTTCTCGTCCCGAGGGGTCCCGGGTTCGCCGGTCTGCTGGCCCGCATGCCGGCCCTGCGCGTCGTCCAGACGCTGAGCGCGGGCGTCGACTGGCTCGCCGGGCGCGTCCCGGACGGGGTCCGCGTGCACAACGCGGCCGGCGTCTACGACGTGCCGGTCGCGGAGTGGACGGTCGGGGCCATCCTCGCGTCGCTCCGCCGTTTCCCGGAATCCCGTGACGCGCAGCAGGATCGGGAGTGGCGGGACACGCACCCCGAGGAACTGCTGGACCGGCGGGTGACGATCCTGGGGTACGGCTCGATCGGCCGTGCCGTCGAGGATCGACTCCGGTCCTTCGGGCCGCGACTCACCAGGGTCGCGCGCTCGGCTCGCGATGGCGTGCGGGGGTTCGGTGACCTCGATGCCGTCCTGGCCTCGTCGGACGTCCTGATCGTCCTCCTGCCGCTCACCCGCGAGACGGATCGGCTGCTCGACCGGCGCCGGCTCGCCCTCCTCCCGGACGGGGCGCTCGTCGTGAACGCGGGACGGGGACGCCTCATCGACACCGCCTCGCTGCGCGACGAGCTCGCGGTGGGCCGGCTCCGGGCCGCGCTCGACGTGGTCGACCCCGAGCCGCTGCCTGCCGACGACCCGCTGTGGTCGGCGCCCGGCCTCCTGCTCACGCCGCACGTCGGCGGAGACACGACGGCGGCCGAGGGCCGGGCCGTCCGGCTCGCCGGCGACCAACTGCGCCGCTACGCCTCGGGCGTGCCGCTCCTCAACCCGGTCGCCCCGTACCTGCTCGAGCCGGCCGCGGTCGCGTAAGGGCCGCTCCGCGCGCCGTCCGCGAGGGCCGCCTCACCCCGACCGCGGCCGCCTGAGGGCCGCTCCGCGCCCTTCGAGGGCCGTGCTCGTCGCACCCGCTCGCGCGGCGAAGGGCGCGATAAGTCCGCGGTGAGCGCGCCGATCCAGACTGTCCATGCCCGCCTCCTCCCGCCGCGGATCCGCCGGAGGAGGTATCGATGCGACACGACGGAGGATTCCGGTGGCGGAGGCTCGCCCTGCTCTGCCTGACCGCGAACATGACCGCGGCGCTCACGGCCGGCCCGGTCGCGGCAGGCTACCAGGGCAGCGTCTACGACAACAAGACGGCGTTCACCACGTGCATCGGCGTCAGCTCGACGATCCCGCAGCAGATGCGGACCCTGGCCGTGAACGCGTTCCGCTACCTCGCGTACACGCCCTCGTCGTACGAGGCCACCGGCTTCACCGCATCGACGGTCCTGTCGCGCGTCGGCGCCGACCAGGCCTTCTACGTGTTCAGCCACGGCGACCACTACTACACGGGCTGGGGGTTCCGGGCGGACGGCGGCGTCTGCTCCCAGGCGATCGTCACGTCGGGGCAGATCAAGACCAAGCGGACGGTCTCCGGGTACGTGAAGGCGGCCAACGTCGTGGTGGCGTCGACCTGCCACCTCGGCGAGACCGCATCGGACTTTCCGCTGGCATTCGGGATCGCCAAGATCCGGAGCACGCCGACGGGGACCAACTACCAGGGCCCGAAGTTCTTCCTGGGGTATGCGGGCACGGCCTGGACCAACGAGATGCTGGCGTTCGAGACGTCGTTCTGGAAGTGGGCGATGTCGGGCCACAACCTCGGCGAGGCATTCGACCTCGCCAGGAAGTACACGGCCCTCCCGAACGGCACGCTCCCGACCTGGTGGGGCAGCTACACGTACTCCGGCGTCCCGTTCCCCGTGACGCCCTGCTACACGTGCCTCTGAGGTGACCGTCATGAACGACCACTTCCCCCTGCGGCGGGCGCGTGGAGGGCGCGTGCTCTGCGGCCTGCTCGTCTGCGCCGCCCTGCTCGCAGCGTGCACGGGAGCCACGGCAAAGGACCGCGGATGGACCATCCACGATCCGCAATGGAGCGCGCTTCCGCAATCCACGGCACAGGCGACCGCGGCCCGTACTCGTGCCATGGCGATCGCCCGGGCGCTCGGCATCCGCGGGGAGCCATCGGCCGTCCGCCGTGAGCGGGACATGATGGCGGGCATCGACTACGACCTGGTGGAGTTTCTGTCCGCAGCCGGGGAATCGGCACAGATGCGGCTCGATCCCGAGACCCACGCGCCGATCTCGGTCGTCCGCCTCGGCCCGCCGGACCCGTCCGAGCCTGCCGTCGTGAACGCGTCCAATGCGGCAGGTCGGGCCCGGGCCGTGGCGCAGTCGCTCGGCCTTCCGGCCGGCGCCGAGCCGTCCTCCGTGAAATGGGATGACGCATTCGGTGCCTGGGCGGTGTCCTGGACCCGTTCGATCGATGGCCATCCCGCGCTGGGAGATGGCGTCGAGGTCGACCTCACGCGCGGAGGCCGGGTCAAGGCCGTCACCGCCACCACGACTCCGTCGGCACCGGCGCCCGCGAACCCGATCCCGAGCGAGCGCGCGGCCGAGCTCGCGACCGCCATCGCCACCGAACGCGCGTGGACGGCGAAGCCGGACTACGCCCGGGGCGATCCCGAGCTTGTCTGGGTGCGCGCCAACAACTTCTGGGAGCCGGCGAAGCCGGACGCGCCCGAAGCGCTCCTCCGGCTGGCCTGGTCGGTCCGCTTCAGCTTCGTCGCCATCGCGGGCGACGAGCCGCACGTCATCGTCCTCTGGTTCAGCGCCGCCGACGGCTCGGTGCTCGGCGGCAACGAGACGGCCTGATCCCGTCGCCGGCGGGAGCGCCCTCCCGGCGGTCCGGCCCGGCCCCCCGGAACACGAGCGAGCCGGCCCCCACGGGCCGGCTCGTCACGTCTGCGGCGGTCGCGCCGCCGCGCTGTTCCCAGCGAAACGCTCAGACCGCTGCCGCCTCCACCGCCGCGAAGATCGAGGTCTGGGCCTCTTCCGGCAGCATCTCTCCGAGAACCTTCTGGAGCGTCAGCACGTGGACGCAGCTCTTCCAGTTCTCGAAGAAGTGGCACGAGCAATGCCACCCATCGGAGTCGAGGTTCACGACGTGGGTGTCGTTGTCGCCCCGGAACGTGAGGGAGAGGGTGCGGAACGTGATCCGGTCCGTCTCGCGCGCATACCGGTTCGCCTTCTCGATCTTGCCGATGAGGGTGGAATGCATCTGGGCCGCACCTCCAGCGACCGCGGAGACTCGTCCGCGGCCCATCTCATCGGCCGGTCGACCGCTCGTCCGGGCGGCCGTCGCCGACCAGCTGTGAATCAGACTACACCGCGCGCCCAAGAGAGAATCGGGTCGCGTTCCTCATTCGACGCTGTCCGGATCGGCCATCGCGAGCCGCTCCTTGACGTACGAGATCGCGGCCACGGGCGTCGGGTCGAGGCCGTACAGGATCGCCAGGTAGACGCTCGTGAAGTCACCCAGCGTGATCGCCGAGGCGGCCTGCGCGAGGCGCCCCCTGCCGCCGACGGCCACGACCTCGTGGCCGATCTGGCGCTCGGCGAGGAGGTCTGCCGACAGCGTGCGCCGCAGCGCCACGCGCGGATGGTCGTCCGGACTCGCCAGCAGCACGACGAACATCCGCTCGTGCAGCGTCTCGGGCTGGGCGTAGCCGACGACGGCGTTGTGGGTCGCCTCCGGGAGCTCCTCCCAGCAGGCCGCCGTCTTGCCGTTCTCGTTGAGCTGGGTCTTCCAGCGGCGCGCAACCGGTGCGAGGAACCCGCCCGCCTCGACCACGGGAAGGCGGTCGACGAGCGACCACGCCAGCTGCTTCGCCGGGTTCGCCTCCGTGTTCACGTCCGGGGCGCAGCGCGCGGCCATCTCCCGGGCGGCCGATGCCGCCTCCGCGAACTCGTCCTCCCGCGATTGCAGGCACCCGGCGCGCTCGAGCAGCCCGGCGAGGAGTGCGATCCCGCTGCCCACCGACGCCCGCGGCTGCGCCTCGCCGGCGTACTCCAGGAACGGCAGGCCGCCCCGCTGCGCGGCCGCCAGCAGCGGCCCGCCCGTGGTGATGGCGGCGACGGGGCACCCGCGCGAGATCGCCTCGCCGAGAGCGCTGAGCGTCTCCTCGGTGGCGCCGCTGTGCGACGCCGCGACGACCAGCGTCCGGCGGTCGACGAACCGGGGCAGCTCGTAGTCGCGGACGGTCACGAGCGGCACCAGCAGCCGCTCGGAGAAGATGGCCCGCACGAGATCGCCGCCGATCGCCGAGCCCCCCATCCCGAGCACCGCCACCGCCGCCGGATCGCGGTGCGTGGGAGGCAGTTCGAGCGCGCGGGAGCGGGCCCACCCGTCCGTCAGCTGGCCGGCGAGACGCGGGATCGCCCGGAGCATGCCGGCAGCGTCGTACTTCGCGATCGCCCCCGCATCGTCGAGCACTCCACCCATCCCAACGTCCTCCCTGCCAACCCCCGCGGCCGATGCCCCGGATCCGCGCCTACGCCGTGCCGCGGACGATCCGCTCGCCCGCCGTCAGCAGCCCGTCGCGCTTGCCGGCCGACGTGGCCTCGGCATAGATCCGCACCAGCGGCTCGGTGCCGCTGAATCGCACCAGCAGCCAGGATCCGTCGGGCGTCCACCACTTGAATCCGTCGTTGGTCGTCAGCGTCGTGCTGCGCACGATGGCGTCGCCGTCGAGCTCGGTCGGCGGCTGCGCCGTCAGCTCGCGCCAGAGACGTTCCTTGACCGCGGGGTACGTGGCGCGCTCGAGATGCACGTCGGTGCGCAGGTAGAACGAGGGCCCGGCGATCTCGTGGAAGTGCGCGACGGCCCTCGAGACCGGCCAGCGACCCTGCTCGCGCTCGCGCAGGAACAGGTCGAGCAGCATGAGATCCGCGTAGATCCCGTCCCGCTCGGGCAGGTGCATCCCGAACCCGTATCCGCCGGACTCCTCGCCGCCCATCATGGCGCCGGTCTCGATCATCGTCGGGCCGACGTACTTGAACCCGACCGGCGTCTCGTGCACCGGTACCGCGTAGCGCTGCCCGAGCCGCTCGACCATCGATGTCTCGTTCACCGTGTAGACGACCGGCTCGCGCAGGCCCCGGTGTTCGAGCATGTAGTACATGAGCAGGCCCATCACCTGCAGCTGGTGGATGAACCGGCCCCGTTCATCGGCCGCGCCGGCGCGATCGGCGTCCCCGTCGAGCAGGAGTCCGAGGTCGTAGCCGCCGCCGGCGAGGATCCCGAGCGCCTCGTCGATGTTCGGCCGGATGGGCTCGGGGTTGATCCCGCCGAAGTACGGATTGCGCTCCGAGTGGATCTCGCGGACGCGGATGCGCCCGCCGGCGAGCAGGCGCGGGATCCATCCCGCTCCCGACCCGTAGAGCGGCTCCACCAGCACGCTCACGTCGGCGTCGCGCAGCCGTTCGAGGTCGAGCGTGCGGGCGACATACTCGCGGTACCCGTCGAAGGGATCGACGCGCTCCACCAAGCCGGCCGCCTCGGCGTCCGCGAACGGCCGGCGCGGCGGCTGCTCGCCCGCGTGCTCGGAGATCGTGCGTTCGAGCACCGCCAGGATCTCGGGACCCGCGGCCGCCCCGGACGGCGACTTGACCTTGAAACCGTTGTCCGTCCACGGGTTGTGCGAGGCGGTGATCATGATGGCCGTCGCCGCTCCCCTCGCCACGACCTCGTAGGAGGTCATCTGGGTGGGAATCGGCTGGGCGGCGAAGAGCACGGGGATGTCGAACGCGAGCAGGACCTCGGCCGCCGCCTGCGCGAAGTACTCGCTGGCGAACCGGCGGTCGTACCCGACCATCACGCCCTTCGCGGCGGTTCCCTGCTCCACCACGTAGCGCGCCACGCCCTCGGCGCAGCGCCGGACGTTGTCGTACGTGTACTCGTCGGCGATCCGTGCGCGCCATCCGTCGGTCCCGAACACGATGGGCGGCACGGCGGCCGCGCCGGCGCCGGGCGCTGCGGTCTGCTCGGTCACAGCTGTTCCGTCTCCCCCGCCTCCCTGAGGCGCTCCACGATCTGCCTGACGTCCTGGGCGTGGTCGGCCGCGCACACGAGGAGCGCGTCGGGCGTGTCGATCACGATGGTATCCGAGAGGCCGACCGTCGCGACGAGCCGCCCGCCCACCGAGCGGACCAGGATGTCGCGTGAGCCGACGTCGATCGCCGTCCCGGGTCGCCGTGCGGACGCCTCGCCCGCCGCATCGCCCGTCCCCGTGGCCGAGGTCGTGCCTGACGGGGACCTCGGGGCCGGGCCTGGAACCGGCTCGGCGGCCGCGCCAAGCGAGCGCTGCAGGTCGAGCACGGCGCGCCAGTTGCCGACGTCGCTCCAGCCGGCGTCGAGGCTCGCCATCACGACCGTGCCGTCCGCGGCGGCCGGCTCCATCACGGCGTAGTCGATCGAGACGGAGCGCAACGCGGCGTACCGGCGTGCCGCCTCGTCCCCGTCGAGCACGCCGCCCTGTTCGGCGGCACCGGCCGACATGAGGGCCAGGCGCACGCCGTCGAGGACGTCGGGGGCGTAGCGCTCCAGCGCGGCCAGGATGGCGCGCCGGCGCCAGGCGAACATCCCCGCGTTCCACGCCGCGCCCGGGACGGTCAGCAGCGCCGCCGCCCGCGCCGCGTCCGGCTTCTCGACGAACGCGTCGAGCACGCGGGCCGTGACGGTCCCGTGCGCGACCTCGCGATCGGGACGCGGCACCAGGTACCCGTAGCCGGTCTCGGGGCGATCGGGGCGGACGCCGAGCGTGACGAGCGGGGCCTCGAGCCCGAGCGCCCCGCCGGCGAGTCCGTCGCCGTCGGCCGCCGCCCGCAGCGCCGCGCGGAAGGCGTCGTCATCCTCCACCCACGCATCGGCGGGCAGCACGACCATCGTCTCGCCCACCGGACGGTCGATCGCCAGGGTCGCCAGGGCGATCGCGGGCGCGGTGTTGCGGCCGATCGGCTCCGCCAGCACGTGATCGGGCCGGAGTCCGGGCGCCTGCTCCAGGGCGAGCGGCTCGTGACGGCGCTCCGTCACGACGTAGATCCCCTCGTCGCCGACCAGCGGCCGGACGCGCGCCACGGTGCGCTGGAAGAGTGTCTGCCGGCCGATGAGCGGCAGGAACGGCTTCGGCCGGTCGCGCCGCGACAGCGGCCACAGCCTGGTCCCGCCGCCGCCCGCCAGGATCACGACATACACGTCGCCCTCCCTGCTGCATGCCGGCCGCCGTTCCCGGCACCGGCGCGACGCGTCCCGCCGCCGCCCCCGGCGAGGTCAGGCCCCGGCGACCTCCGGGACGGCCACCGGATCCGGCAGGCCCGCGTCGGCGGCGAGCGCCTCCGCGAGGTCCGTCCGCTCCCACGGCAGGTCCAGGTCGGGCCGGCCGAAGTGGCCGTAGGCGGCGACCTGCCGGTAGATCGGGCGGCGCAGCGCGAGCCGGTCGATGATCGCGGCCGGGCGCAGGTCGAAGTGGGTCCTGATCAGCTCGACGATGCGCTCGTCGCCCAGGCGGCCCGTGCCGAACGTCTCGACCGACAGCGAGATCGGCCGCGCCACGCCGATCGCGTAGCTCAACTCGAGCTCGAAGCGGTCCGCGATCCCGGCCGCCACGATGTTCTTGGCGACCCAGCGCGCCGCGTATGCGGCCGACCGATCGACCTTGGAGGGGTCCTTGCCGCTGAACGCGCCGCCGCCGTGGCGCGCCATCCCGCCGTACGTGTCGACGATGATCTTGCGGCCCGTCAGGCCCGCGTCGCCCATCGGGCCGCCGATGACGAAGCGTCCCGTCGGGTTGACGTGGACGACCGGGTCTCGCCGCCGCAGCTCCGTCGGGATCGTCTCGCAGACGATGCACTCCATGACGTCGTCGCGGAGGCGCTCCGTCGCCACCTCCTCGTCGTGCTGCGCGGCCACGACGACGGTCCGCACCGCCTTCGGGACGCCGTGGTCGTACTCGACCGTCACCTGCGTCTTGCCGTCGGGCCGCAGGTACGGCAGCGTGCCGTCCTTGCGGACCTCGGCGAGGCGCCGGGCCAGGCGGTGCGCGAGGGCGATGGGGAGCGGCATCAGCTCGGGCGTCTCCCGGCACGCGAAGCCGAACATCATCCCCTGGTCGCCGGCGCCCTGCTCGTGCAGGTCGCCGCCCGACCCGCGCGTCTCGAGCGCGTCGTCGACGCCGCGCTTGATGTCGGGCGACTGCTCGTGCACCGAGACGAGCGTGCCGCAGGTGCGGTAGTCGAAGCCGTAGCGGGCGTCCGTGTACCCGATCTCCCGGATCGTCTCGCGCACGACGTTCTGGAACTCGACGTACGTGCTGGTCGTGATCTCGCCGAGGACCATCACCACGCCGTT
>JAJYGK010000169.1 GCA_021790715.1 Chloroflexota bacterium | reverse complement strand
ACCCTCCAGAGGGAGCCTGTCGCTCGGCGCCGACCGACGCGACGGGAGCCTCGGGCACGGGAGGCGAGGGATGAGCCGGGCGAACGACACGGGCGACGCGATGACGATGGCGAACCGGCAGGCGGTGCAGCTGGAGACCCGTGCCCGCTGACGCGGGCGACGCATGCCAGCCGCGGGACACGGCACCACCGGCGACGACCCGGATCGCTCGAGCGACGCGCACACCGCGACCGCCGCGACGGCCGCATCCCGTGGGATCGCGCCGGCCGCCGTGGACGAATCCGATCGCGCCGGCCGCGCGCTGGACGTGTGGCCCGGCGAACCGTACCCCCTCGGCGCGTCGTTCAACGGCGAGGGAACGAACTTCGCGCTGTTCTCCGAGGCGGCGGAGTGCGTGGAGCTGTGCCTGTTCGACGACGACGGCGCCGAGACGCGCGTCGAGCTCCCGGAGACCACCGGGTTCGTGTGGCACGGGTATCTGCCCTCGATCATGCCCGGGCAGCGCTACGGGTACCGCGTCCACGGCGCCTGGGATCCCGCGCACGGGCAGCGCTGCAACGCCGCCAAGCTCCTCCTGGACCCGTACGCGAAGGCGATCGAGGGCCAGGTCCACTGGGATCCCGCGGTCTTCGGGCATCGCCAGGACGACCACGAGACCGCCGAGCCGACCGACAGCGCGCCGTACATGCCGCGCGCCGTGGTGGTGGATCCGGCGTTCACGTGGGGCGACGACCGGCGGCCCGGGACGCCGTTCCACGAGACCGTCATCTACGAGGCGCACGTCCGGGGGATGACCCGGCTGCACCCGGACGTCGATCCCGAGCTGCGCGGAACGTACGCCGGGATGGCCCACCCCGCGGTGATCGACCACCTGCTCCGGCTCGGCGTCACCGCCGTGGAGCTCCTGCCGGTGCACCAGTTCGTGCAGGACCAGCACCTGCTCGAGCAGGGGCTGCGCAACTACTGGGGATACAACTCCATCGGGTTCCTCGCGCCGCACAACGAGTACAGCAGCGCCGGGGAGCAGGGCGGCCAGGTCGGCGACTTCAAGCGCATGGTCCGCGCACTCCACGCGGCCGGCATCGAGGTGCTCCTCGACGTCGTGTACAACCACACCGCCGAGGGCAACCACCTGGGCCCGATGCTCTCGTTCCGCGGCATCGACAATGCCGCGTACTACCGCCTCGAGCCGGACGCGCGCTACTACACCGACTACACGGGAACCGGCAACAGCCTCAACATGCGTCATCCGCACGCCCTGCAGCTGGTCATGGACAGCCTGCGCTACTGGGCGCTCGAGATGCACGTCGACGGGTTCCGCTTCGATCTCGCCGCGGCGCTGGCACGCGAGCTGCACGAGGTGGACCGCCTCTCGGCGTTCTTCGACCTCGTCCAGCAGGACCCGGTGCTGAGCCAGGTGAAGCTGATCGCCGAGCCCTGGGACGTGGGCGAGGGCGGCTACCAGGTCGGCAACTTCCCGACGCGCTGGTCGGAATGGAACGGGCGCTTCCGCGACACCGTGCGCTCGCTGTGGAACGCGTCCAGCGCCAGCATCGGCGATTTCGCCTACCGGCTGACCGGCAGTTCGGACCTGTACGAATCCACCGGGCGCCGCCCGTTCGCGAGCATCAACTTCATCACCGCGCACGACGGCTTCACCCTGCGCGACCTCGTCTCGTACGACGCCAAGCACAACGAGGCGAACCTCGAGGACGACCGCGACGGCACCGACGACAACCGCTCCTGGAACTGCGGGGCGGAGGGTCCGACCGACGACCCGGCGGTGCTGGAACGTCGCGGGCAGCAGGTGCGGAACTTCCTCGCGACGCTCTTCCTGTCGCAGGGCGTCCCCATGCTCCTGCACGGCGACGAGCTGGGGCGCACGCAGCTCGGCAACAACAACGCGTACTGCCAGGACAACGAGGTCTCCTGGGTCGACTGGGAGCACACGGACGGCGACCTGCTCGAGTTCACCCGACGCCTCATCCGGTTCCGCCGGGACCATCCCGTCTTCCACCAGCGACGCTGGTTCGAGGGCCGGGCGGTCCGGGGCTCGGCCAATCGCGACATCGCCTGGTTCGGGGCAACCGGCGAGGAGATGGTCGACGCCGACTGGAACGACGACTCGCGAAGCTCGCTCGGGGTCTTCCTGAACGGCGACGCGATCGCCAGCCGGGGACCCCGCGGCGAGCGGATCGTGGACGACTGCTTCTACCTGCTGCTCAACGCGCACGCCGACGCGGTCGAGTTCCGGTTGCCGCGCGTGCTGGGGGCATGCTGGGAGGTCGAGCTCGACACCGATCACCTCGCGTCCCTGGGAACGGAGTACCGGGCCGAGGCGAGCGTGACGCTGCCCGGGCGGTCGATGCTGGTGCTGCGGCGTGTCGATTGAGCTGAGCGGCCCGCCGCTGCGGGCGACCTACCGGCTGCAGCTCAGGCCCGACGCCGGGTTCGACGCCGCGGCGGAGATCGCGGACTACCTGGCGGCACTCGGCGTCAGCCACGTCTACACGTCCCCGTACCTGCAGGCGGCTCCCGGCAGCACGCACGGGTACGACGTCGTGGACCCGCGGCGCGTCAACACCGAGCTCGGCGGTGCCGCGGCGCACGAACGGTTCGTGGCGCGCCTGCACGAGGTCGGCCTCGGACACGTCATCGACGTGGTGCCGAACCACATGGCGATCACCGGCTCCGAGAACCCGTGGTGGTGGGACGTCCTCGAGAACGGCCAGGCGAGCCGGTACGCGCGCTACTTCGACGTGGAGTGGCACGGCCCGGAGGAGCGGCTCCGCGACGTCGTCCTGCTGCCCGTCCTGGGCGACCACTACGGGCGCGTCCTCGAGGCCGGCCAGCTGCGCCTGCACCACGCCGGCGGGCGCTTCGAGATCCGCTACGGTGAGCACGCCTTCCCCATCGCGCCGCGCTCGCTGGACCGCCTCCTCGCGGAGGCGGCCGCGCGGAGCGGTTCGCAGCGGCTCGCCTTCGTGGCAGACGTGCTCGAGAGCCTGCCGCCCTCCACGGAGGTCGACGACGCGAGCATCGACCGACGTCACCGCGACAAGGAGATCGCCCGCGCGCTGCTGGCCGACGTCGTCGGCGACGAGCCGGGCGCGGGGCCGGCGGTCGACGAGGTGGTGGCACGCATCAACGCCGACCCGGACGCGTTCGACGAGCTCCTCGGTCGGCAGAACTACCGGCTCGCCTACTGGCGCACGGCGGGCAGCGACCTCAGCCATCGTCGCTTCTTCGACGTTGACACGCTGGCGGGACTCCGGATGGAGCGCGAGCGCGTCTTCCGCGAGACCCACGAGCTCGTCCTCTCGTGGATCGAGTCGGGAATCGTCGACGGCATGCGGGTGGACCACCCGGACGGCCTGCGCGATCCACAGCAGTACCTCGAGCGGCTGCGAGCAGCGGCCCCCGGCGCGTGGATCGTCGTCGAGAAGGTCCTGGAGCCGGGCGAGCGGCTGCGGGAGCGCTGGCCGGTGCAGGGGACGACGGGCTACGACTTCCTCGAGCTGGCCGGCGGGCTCTTCGTCGACCCCGACGGCGAGGGGCCGCTCTCGGACGTCTACGCGGACTTCATCGGCGAACGCCTCGACTACGCGGAGCTGACGCACGAGGCGCGGTACCTGGTCCTGTCGCAGACGCTCGGCAGCGATCTGAACCGGCTCACCGCGCTGCTGTCCGACGTGGCCGAGGGGCACCGGCGCCATCGCGACTACACGCGCCACCAGCTCTTCAGCGCGCTGCGCGAGATCCTCGCCGCGTTCCCCGTGTACCGCACCTACGTCCGCGCCGACGCGGGGCAGCTCGACGACGCGGACGTGCGCTACGTGAACGACGCGATCGCGGCCGCGCGGGCACGCCGCCAGGACCTCGAGGAGGACCTCTTCGACTTCATCTCCGACCTCCTCGCGCTGCGGATCACGGGCGAGCGCGAGGCCGAGTTCGTGATGCGGTTCCAGCAGCTGAGCGGCGCGGTCATGGCCAAGGGCGTCGAGGACACCGCCTTCTACCGCTACGCCAGGCTCCTGTCGCTCAACGAGGTCGGGGCGGATCCGGCGCTGTTCGGACGCTCGGTCGACGCCTTCCACGCGCGCTGCGTCGAGGCGCGGCAGCGCCGCCCGCTCGCGATGCTCACGACCTCCACGCACGACACGAAGCGCAGCGAGGACGTGCGGGCCCGCATCTCGCTCCTGTCCGAGATGCCGGGGGCGTGGGCCGAAGCGGTGGGCCGCTGGCGGGCCATGAACGAGCGGCACCGGCGCGACGGCGAGCCCGACCGGAACATCGAGTACCTCGTCTACCAGACGCTCGTCGGTGCGTGGCCGATCGAGCCCGAGCGCATGCTCGCCTACGTCACGAAAGCCGCCCGCGAGGCGAAGGCGCGCACGTCGTGGATCGACGCGAACACGTCGTACGAGTCCGCGCTGACCGCGTTCGTGCTGGGCATCCTCGGCGACGAGGCGTTCCGGCGGGACCTCGAGGCGTTCGTGGCGCCGCTCGTCCACCTGGGCCGCGTGAACTCGCTCGCGCAGACGCTCCTGAAGCTCGCCGCCCCGGGCATCCCCGACATCTACCAGGGGACCGAGCTCTGGGACCTGAGCCTCGTCGATCCGGACAACCGGCGCCCGGTGGATTTCGACCGGCGCCGCGACCTCCTGGCCTGGCTCGACGGGAGCTGCACGCCCGGGGAGATCATGGCGCGCGACGACGACGGGGCACCGAAGCTGTGGCTCATCCGCCAGGCGCTCCGGCTGCGCCGCGAACGCGCGGAGGCGTTCGGGCCGCGGGGCGTCTACACGCCGCTGCACGCCAGGGGCGAGCGCGCCGCCCACGTCGTGGCCTTCTCCCGCGGCGAGACGGTCGTCGCCGTCGCGCCGCGTCTCGTCCACGGACTCCGGGGCGACTGGCGCGACACCGAGCTCGAGCTGCCGGCCGGCGAGTGGCACGACGTGCTCTCCGGCGCCGACCACCCCGGCGGCGCGCGACGCATGGACGAGCTGCTCGCGCGGTTCCCCGTCGCGCTCCTCGAGCGGACCGGCGGCGCATGACGACGTTCCGGGTGTGGGCGCCCATCCCGGAACGCGTCGAGCTCGCCCTGGCAGACGAGCGCGTCCCGATGTGCCCGGCGGGCGGCGGCCGGTGGGAGGTCGACGTGCCCGGCGTGGAGGCCGGCACCGACTACGGCTTCCTGCTCGACGGGGAGGGGCCGTTTCCGGACCCGCGCTCACCGTGGCAGCCGGCCGGCGTCTTCGGCCCGTCGCGCACGCTCGACCACGCCGCGTTCGGCTGGACGGACCGCGGCTGGCGGCCCCCGCCCCTGTCGGCCGCCGTGCTCTACGAGCTGCATGTCGGCACGTTCACCGAGGCCGGGACGTTCGAGGCGGCGATCGGACGCCTGGACCACCTGGTCGGGCTCGGCGTGACGCACGTCGAGCTGATGCCGGTCAACGAGTTCGCCGGCGAGCGCGGCTGGGGTTACGACGGCGTCCTGCTCTTCTCGCCGCACCATGCGTACGGCGGCCCGGACGGCATGAAGCGGTTCGTCGACGCGTGCCACGCGCGCGGGGTCGCCGTCATCGTGGATGTCGTCTACAACCACCTCGGCCCCGGCGGCAACCACCTGCCGCGGTTCGGTCCCTACCTGACCGAGCGCCATCGGACGCCGTGGGGCGGAGCGGTCAACCTCGACGGCCCCGGGAGCGACGAGGTCCGGCGGTACCTCCTCGACAACGCCGCCGCCTGGCTGCGCGACTACCACGCGGACGGACTCCGCATCGACGCCGTCCACGCCATCGTCGACACGTCGGCCGTCCACCTGCTCGAGGAGCTGGCCGGCGAGGTCGAGGCTCTGGAGGCGCACCTCGGCAGGTCGCTCGCGCTGGTCGCCGAGAGCGACCTGAACGATCCGCGGCTCGTGCGCTCGCGCGAGGCGGGCGGGTACGGGCTGGCCGCGGTCTGGGACGACGACGTGCACCACGCGCTGCACGTCGCGCTCACCGGGGAACGGCAGCGCCATTACGCCGACTTCCGGGGGCTCGAGGATTTCGCCCGTGCCCTGTCGGAGAACTGGGCGTACGGGGGACGCGAGTCGGTCTTCCGCGGCCGCCGGCACGGGCGCCCGGCCGGCGACCTGCCCCCGTCGCGGTTCGTGGCGTTCCTGCAGAACCACGATCAGGTCGGCAACCGCGCCGCAGGCGAGCGCCTCTCGATGCTCGTCGACGACGACCGGCTCGCCGCCGCGGCGGCGCTCCTCCTCCTCTCCCCGTTCGTGCCACTCCTCTTCATGGGAGAGGAGTGGGCCGCAACGACGCCGTTCCTCTACTTCACCGACCACGTCGCGGATCTCGGGGAGGCGATCCGGACCGGCCGGCGATCGGAGTTCGTCGCCGAGGGGATCCCGACGGCGGAGATCCCCGATCCGCAGGATCCGGCCACGTTCCGCCGGTCGAAGCTCGACTGGCGCGAGCCCGGCGCGCGGCGGGGACGGCGGATGCGCGAGTGGTACGCGGCCCTGCTCTCCCTGCGACGCGACCTTCCCGACCTCGCGGCGGGTCGCCGCGCAGCCGCGACGATCGGGCCGGAGGGCACGCCCCGCTGGATCGCGGTGCGGCGCGGATCGGTCGTCGTCGCGTGCAACCTGGATGTCGCGCCCCGCCGCGTGCCGCTGCCGGGCGCCGGCGCGGCGACCGTGCTCCTCTCCTGGAGCGGGGCCTCTCGACCGACCCGCCACGGCGACGCTCTCGAGCTGCCGGCCGGCGCGACGGTGGTCCTCGGGATCCCGGAGTCGCGGGCCCAAGCAGTGCCCCGGCCCGGGGCGGCGACTCCGTCCGAGGCGTCATCGCCGTCCGAGCCGGCCTCCCGACCATCCGGATCCGGGGACCGGCACCCCGGCGCCCATCCTGCTCCCTAGAGGGCGACCCGGCCCTCGAACGTGTCCTGGAGCAGGATCCAGTTCGCCGCGTCGCGCAGGTCGCGTGCGTCGTGATCGGGACGATGCAGCGTCGCGAGCGGCGAGTTCGGCGGCGGCCCGAGACGCACGATCTGGAGGCCGATCGGTCGCCAGCCGAGGATGTCGGCGTCGCCCTCCACGATCAGGAACCCGGGCTCTCCGTGCGGCCGGAGTTCGGCGGTGAGCCTCGCCGGATCCTCGGGGCGGGGTCCCCAGACGGTCTCGTGCGGGCCATCGGGACGCTCGCTGGCCATCTCCCAGCACACCACGCGGATGTCGGGCCGTCCGAGCAGCCGCCGCACGAGCCGCGCTCGCTCGTCGTCGTCCCCGGGCAGCACGTGGGCGCCGGCCACCGTCCCGGCGAGGACGACGGGCCGGGTCAGAATCTCGAGCCGCTCGAGCGCCTCGTCGGCGGCCGGACGGAGCAGCAGCGCGTCGCGCTCGGCCTCCCCGTCGGCCTCCTGGCCGCGCGGTTCGACGAGCGCTCCGAGCTCGATGATGACGTGGGGCAAGGATCGACCTCCGGTCCTCGTGCGTGCCCCCACGGTACGGGGACCGCCGCGGCGCGGGCGACGCCAGCGCGTCGCGGCCGGCTTGCAGGTGGGTTGCGGTCCGCGGTCGCGGCGACGCCTGCGGCTACCAGTTGCGGCCGGGCCGGGAGCGCGTAACGCACGTGAGAGGATCGCGTCCCCGGTGGGCGCGGGTCCGGGAGCGGCCGCGTCATATCGTGACGGAGTCGCCGACGGCGCCCGGTCGAACGGCCGTCCGCCACGCGGCGACGCAACGGCGAACATCTCGGGCGCGGCTGCGCCCCTCCGCGCGACACCGGTCCCCCTCCCCGGGTCGCGCGCTCCCCCCGACCGGGCGGGCCGACGGATCGCGGCCCGCCCGGTCGCTCATCTCGTGCCGACCACGCCGGCAGGACCGGCAGGCGGCCGGACCGATGGGGGCCGCGGGTCCGGTGGCGCCGCGGGTGCGGTGGGTGCCGCCGGCACCGGCCGCCCGGGTGCGCCGGTCGGCGCGCGGTCCCGTCCGCCGGTCGTCCCGGGGTCGGTCAGCCGATCGCGCCCGCCCCGACGTCCGTGCGCGCGGTCGCCACCGGATCGGGATCGGACGCCGGCTCCGGGCGCGATGCGTCGGGTCCGGGCGACGGGGAGACCTGCCGCGCGCCCTCGATGTCGAGCACGTAGCCGATGCCCTGGAACGTGGTGATCGGGCCCGGCTCGCCGGGCGCCGCGCCCAGCTTGCGCCGCACGCGGCTGATCCAGACTCGCAGATACTGCAGGTCATCGCGGTACTCCGGGCCCCAGACCTTCGTGAGGAGTTCGGTGTGGAGGACCACGCGACCGGCGTTGGCGGCCAGGTGCTGGAGGAGCAGCCATTCGGTCCGCGACAGCGAGACGAGCTCGCCGTTGCGGGTCACGAGCCGCCGCTCCAGGTCGATCTCGATGTCGCCGAGCCGGACGACGCCCGCGCCGGGCGATCCGGCCGCGCGGCGCAGCACGGCACGCACGCGGGCGGCGAGCTCGTCCGGGTGGAACGGCTTGGCGACGTAGTCGTCGGCGCCCAGGTCGAGGCCCTTCGCCTTGTCCGCGGTCGAGCCCTTCGCCGTCAGCAGGATCACCGGCACGGGGCGCCACTCGCGCAGCTGCCGCATGACTTCGATCCCGTCGAGGTCCGGCATCACGATGTCGAGCAGCACGATGTCCGGGCGGACCTCCTCGGCCTTCCGCAGCGCCTCCTCGCCGCTGTTGGCCGTCACCACGCGGAATCCCTCGTCGTGGAGGGTGAGCGCGACGAGCTTGGTGATGCGCGGCTCGTCGTCCGCGACGAGCACCAGCAGCTGGTTGTTCATTCAGGTCTCCTCGTCGGTGAACATCTGCAGTGAGAAGCCGAATTCGGATCCGCCTCCGGGTCGCGGCAGCGCCCAGATGCGGCCGCCCATCGCCTCGACGAGCCGCCGGCTGACGAACAGCCCGATGCCGGCGCCGCTCGCCGTGCGAGCCGTGGCGGGGGAACGGTAGAAGAGCTCGAAGAGTTTCTCGGCCTCTTCCGGGGGAAACCCCGGTCCGTCGTCGAGGACGCGCACCTCGACCGTCCCGCCGGCCTGCGACGCCTCCAGCCGCACCGTGCTGCCGGGCGGGCTGTACTTCGCCGCGTTGCCGAGCAGGTTGCGGGTCACCTGCTCGACGTACGTGCGCTCGGCCCGCACCGTGGGCAGCCCGGACGCGATCTCCGTCGCGAACTCCGTCACGGGAAACCGGGAGCGCTCGATCTGGACGATGCCCGGGATGATCCGCTGGAGCAGGACGGGCTCGTCACCCAGCGATCCCGGCGTGACGCCGTCGAAGCGCGCCAGGACCAGGAGATCCTCGACCAGCCGGTAGAGCCGCTCGGATTCCGCCGCGATGTCGCGGTAGACCTCGTCGCGCACGTCGGGGGCGAGCGACGCGCCACGCTCGCCGAGCACCTTCGCGCCGCCGTAGATGGTCGTCACCGGCGTGCGGAGCTCATGGGAGAGCACGCCGATGAACGCCTCCTGGGCGAGCTGCGCGTGGCGCGCGTCGGTGACGTCGCGGACGAGCAGGATGGTGGCGATGACCGGGCGTTCGGGCAGGGCCGGCGCCTCGCCGAACACGGGATAGCCGGTGAGGGAGAGCCACTGCTCCCTGCCTCGCCGCCTCAGCTCCACCGGACCCTGGGGATCGCGGCGTCCCGGGACGGGCGCCGCTCCGTCGGGATCCTCGAGCTGCGCGTGGATCGCCTCCCACGCGCCGGGATCGCTGCCGAACAGCGCGGCTGCCGCCGGGTTGACGTGGGTGACATCCCCGCCGGGCGAGCAGACCACGACGCCGTCGCCGATGGCCCCGACCATCGCGGCGAACTCGGCGGCACGGGCCTGCTCGGATTGCGCGAGCCGGTGCAGGCGCGCCTCCGCCTCGACGCGCTCGCTCACGTCGCGCGCGATCGAGACGAGGCGTCCCTCGCCGCCGTCCAGCGCCACGTACTGCATCGAGACTTCCACCGGAATGAGCCGCCCGTCCCTGTGACGGTGCAGCGTGCTGATGGTCCGCGAGGCAAGGTCGCCGCTCAGGAGCGGCTCGAGCAGGGCACGGTACGCCTGTTCATCGTAGAGCGGTTTGACGTCGGTGGGGGCCATCGCGAGGAGTTCCTCGCGCGTGTACCCGAGCTGTGCGGCCGCGCCGCGGTTGACGTAGGTGAACGCGAGCGTGGCGGGATCGAAGACGAGGATGGCGTCGCCGACCGCGTCGAGGGTGCCCGCGAGCCGGGTGACGTCGTGGCGAAGCCGCGCGCGCTCGAGCGCAGCCGTCGCCTGGCGCGCCAGGTCGGTGGCGAGCGCG
>JAJYGK010000172.1 GCA_021790715.1 Chloroflexota bacterium | reverse complement strand
CGCTGCTCGTCCGGACCGAGACGCTCGGGCGCGAGCCCGGGAACCTCGGCATCCGGCGGGCCACGCTCGAGGACGTCTTCCTCGACCTGACCGGCCGGGCCCTGCGGGAGTGACACCGTGTCGGGCTTCGTGACGCTGACCGTCGCCAACATCCGGAGCTTCGTGCGCGACCGCACGGCGCTGTTCTGGACGTTCGCCTTCCCCGTCATCTTCATCCTGCTGTTCGGCGCCATCTTCTCGGGTGGCGGCACGCCCTCGTACACGCTGGGCTGGGTCGACCAGGACCACACCGCCGCGTCCGCCCGGCTGCGGGACGCGTTCGCGCAGGTGCCGCTCTTCAAGCTCCGGTCCGATTCGCTGGCCGCCGCGCTCGACGCGATGCGCAAGGGCACGGTGGACGGGGTCGTCGTGGTCCCCGGCGGCTACGGCGCAGCCCTCGCCGCCGCCACCGCACCCGGCGCGAGCGGTGCCGTCCCGCCCAGCGCCGGGGCCGGCTCCGCGCAATCCGCGGCCTCCCCGCCCGCCCGGTCGGGCCCGTCGGCCGATGCGCCGACGCCGGTCCGGCTCGAGGTCTACACGGACCCCAGCCAGCAGACGAGCAGCGCCACCATCCGCCAGGGCGTGGCCCAGGTGGTCGCCTCGCTCAACGTTGCGCTCACGGGCCGCGCACCCCTGCTCGGCGTGACGGATCGCTCCCTGCAGACGCAGGATCTCTCCAGCGCGGCCTTCCTGGTGCCCGGGATCCTGGGCATGGCGCTCATGCAGCTCGGCGTCTTCGGGGCGGTCCCGCTGGTCGCCCAGCGCGAGAAACTCATCCTCAAGCGGCTGGGCGCGACCCCGCTGCCCCGGTGGACGCTCGTGGGCAGCAACGTCGCGCTGCGGCTCCTCATCGCGATCGTCCAGGCGATCCTCATCATGGGGATCGGCGTCGCGGTGTTCGGCGTCACCGTGCTCGGCGCACTCTGGCTGATGGCCGCGATCGTGGTCCTGGGCGCGCTGACGTTCATCTCGATCGGGTACCTGGTCGCCGCGTTCGCGCGCACCGAGGAGGCCGCGAACGGGATCGTCCAGGTCATCCAGTTCCCGATGATGTTCCTCTCGGGCGTCTTCTTCCCGCTCGAGATCATGCCCGCGGTCCTGCGCCCGGTGGCGACCTTCCTGCCGCTCACCTATCTCGGCGATGCCCTGCGGCAGGTGATGGTGCACGGCTCGCCGTACGCTCCGCTGCCGGTGGACGTGGCCGTGCTCGCGGCCTGGTTCGTGGTCTGTCTCGGGATCTCCGCGCGGTTTTTCCGCTGGGAGTAGCGGCGGCGGGCACGGGCCCGGGCCGGGGGCACGGACGGGCCGGAGCGGCGGCACGGGAGTGGTGCTCCCCGCCGGCCGCCTCCCGCCGACTTCCGGATGCCTCCGCGCGGGCGCCGCGGCGGGCCGCATGGCACTATTCGCCGGTCGCCCTTGCGACACGTCCGTGGAGGGGGGTACACCGTGGACAAGGCACTGGTCGACCAGGTGCTCGCCACCGCCGCATCGGTGGTCGCAGGCGGAGCGATCTCGGCCAACGGGCACGGGAACGTGAGCGTGCGGGCCGGAGACGGCGATGAGATGTACTTCACGTCCGCCTCGTCGCTCAGCGGTCTGACGGCGGAGGGAATCGCGCGCGTGGGCCTGGACGGCACCCTGCGCGAGGGAAGCCTGCCGCCGATCCAGGGTGCGGTGGTGGCCATGCACACGGCCCTGTACGGCGACCAGCCGAGCGTGGGGTCCGTCATCCACACCCACGCGCCCTATGCCACGGCGTTCGCGGTCGCCAACCAGCCCATCGACTGCTGGATCGAGGCGCTCGCGATGTTCGGGCTCGCCGACGGCGTGCCGGTGGCCGCCTACGGCCCGCGCGGCTCCGCACAGGCCGTCGCCAACATCCGGGCCGCGCTCCGTCCCGGGGTCCCGGCCGTCCTCCTCGCGAACCACGGCCTGCTCGTCTTCCACCGCACGCCCGAGCTCGCGGTGCTCGTGAACGGCGTCGTGGAGGAGGCCGCCTCGGCCGCCTTCCGTGCATGCACGCTCGGCGGCGCGGTGGCGCTGCCCCCGGAGATGCGGGCCGCCGCGCTCCAGCGCGCGATGAGCTTCGAGACCGCCGGCACGCACACCGCCTGACGGCGGCGCGGGATTGTCGGCCGGCGGTCAGCGCGGAGGCCGGTCCGCCGCCTGGAACGCGTTCCTGATGGTCGTGTAGCAGCCGCAGGTCATCGCCTCCAGGGCGACGGGGTCGAGGATCCGGACCGATCCCCGGCTGTGGATGACCGTCCCGGCCCGCTGCAGCGTCTTCAGCGCCAGCGACACCTTCGGGCGCGTCGCCCCGAGCAGCCCGGCGAGCTGTTCGTGCGTGCACGGGAACTCGTCCCGCTCGATGCGGTCACGGGTCGTCAGCAGGCAGCGGGCCATGCGCGCCTCGAGCGGGTGCAGCCGATGGCAGGCCGAGACCTCCACGCAGTCGACGAACCGCGCGCCCATGTAGCGGAAGATCGCCGACCGGAACGGCGGGCTCGCGTCGAGGAGCATCCGCAGATCGTCGGTGGGCATCTCCGCGATCATCCCGCCGATCAGGCAGACGATCTCGGTGGGAACGGGCACGGAGCCGAGCGCGGGAGCGAGCTCGATCGCCCCCTCGCGACCGACCGTTGCGATCGACGTGAAGCTCCCGAACGGGTCGGTGACCACGAGCGAGAACAGCCCCTCGAGCGGGAACATCACGCTGTCCATCCGCTCGCCCGGCTGGTGGACGACCTGGTCGCGCATCGCGGCCGAGACCGTCATCCGCCCGGCGACGCTCTCGAGCGCCGCACGGGGCACGGCCGCCAGCAGCCTGTTCCTCCGGAGCGCGCCCGCTTCTGCCATCGGCCTCCTTGTGCCCTCGCTGCACGTCCGATCCCCGGTTCGCCAGTCTAGGCGGCCCTCGCCCTCGGTTCCGCGCGGTACGGACACGTTCCCCGCGGCACGCACACGTTCCGGTGGGCACCGACACGGGCCCGTAGCGTCAGCAGTGGGATCCGGTGATGCCCCGCCGGGGCGGCACGGACGGATCCTCCGATGCGCCCGGGAGGGCTGGAGATGGCTGAGCGCAAGAAGCTCGTGGTCATGGCGACCCACGGGCCCGACACCCCGGAGATGGCGATCCTCCCGTTCGTCATGGCCGGCGGTGCCGCCGCTGCCGAGATCGACGTGGTCATGGGGTTCCAGGGCGACGGCGTGCGCCTCATGCAGGCCGGCGTCGCCGAGACCGTCACGCTGCCGGGGTTCAAGCCCATGGCCGAGCTCCTGCAGACGATCCGCGACTTCGGCGGCACGTTCCTCGTCGGCGCGCCCTGCATCAAGAACCGCGACATCGACGAGGCCGACCTCGTCGAGGGTGCCCACGTGGTGACCGCGGGCCGGTTCGTCGCCGAGATCGCGTCGGCGACCAACACCCTCTTCTACTAGGAGACCCCCGTGGCAGCAGTGATGACCGAGGGCGAGATCGCGGGCCTCGGTGAGACGACCATCGTCGACGCGCGCGGTGCCGCCTGCCCGGGCCCCATGATCGAGGCCAAGAAGGCGATGGGCGGGGTTCCCGTGGGCGAGGTCATGGAGCTGTGGTCGGGTGACCCCCAGACCAAGGAGGACATGGGGTACTGGGCCGAGATGGCCGGGCACACGTTCCTCGGCGTCGTCCCCGCCCGGGGCTACGAACGGCTGTTCATCCGGCGCGGGAAGTGACGACGGTGCAGGAAGCCGGCGCGGCGGTGGCGGAACGGCAGCCGCGGGTGCTCGTCTTCTCGACCAACGGGATCTCCGACCCGGGGATCGACCTCGCAGGCAGCCTGCACATGCACTACTCGCCCGAGGTGGTGGTGGTCAGCCTCCCCTGCACGAGCGCGGTCAGGCCCGACTGGGTGCTGTTCGCGCTCGAGCAGGGCTTCGACGGCGTGTTCATCGCCTCCGACGGCGACGAATGCGCATACCTGTCGGACTGCGCGCGGCGCTCGGCCCGGATCCTCGCGCGGGCGCAGGACCTGCTGGCCGAGCACGGGATCGACGACCGGCGCCTGAGGATGGCCGCGATCTGCTCGGTCTGCGCCGAGTCGTTCGCCCGCCAGGTCCGGGAGTTCACGGCCGCGCTCGCGACCCTCGCGGCGGCGTAGGAGGACTGGATGGACTACGACGCGCTGGTCGTCGGCAGCGGGATCGGCGGCATGGAGACGGCGATCAAGCTCGGCGACATGGGCTACCGGGTCCTGGTCGTCGAGAAGGAGCCGAGCGTGGGCGGCCGGATGGTGCTGCTCAGCAAGGTCTTCCCCACGCTCGACTGTGCGAGCTGCATCGCCACGCCGAAGATGGCCGCCACGGTCCACCACCCCAACGTCACGGTCGTGACGGATTCCGAGGTGACCGCGGTCGCGCGCACCGGAGACGGCGGGTTCCGCGTCCGGGTCCACACCAGGCCGCGGTACGTGGACCCCGCCGCGTGCACCGGCTGCCGGAAGTGCGAGGAGGCGTGCACCGTCGCGGTCCCCGACGAGTGGAACGGCGAGATGGTCTCCCGGCGCGCCGCGTACATCGCCTATCCGCAGGCGATCCCCCAGAAGGCCCTCATCGAGCGTCCCGGCACGTCGCCGTGCACGGATGCCTGCCCCGCGGGGATCAAGGCACATGGCTACGTCTCGCTCGTGCGCTCAGGCCGCTACGAGGAGGCGTTCCGGCTGATCCTGGACGCGACCCCCCTCGTGGGTACGCTGGGGGCCGCCTGCTACGCGCCCTGCGAGAGCGCGTGCACGCGGGGCGAGCTCGAGGGTCCGGTCGCCATCCGCCGGCTCAAGCGGTTCGTGGCCGAGCGCCACTACGCCGGCCCGGACGGACCGGGCGTGACGCCGCCCGTGCCGAACGGCAAGCGGGTCGCGGTCGTCGGCTCCGGGCCGGCCGGCCTGACCGCGGCCTGGCAGCTCGCCCGCGCCGGGTACGCGGTCCACGTCTTCGAAGCGGGGCCCGACGCCGGCGGCTTCCTCCGCCAGGCGATCCCCGCCTACCGGCTCCCCGCCGAGGTGCTCGACCGGGATCTCGCCAACCTGGCGGCTGTCGGCGTGACGATCTCCACCGACAGCCCGGTCGGCGACCCGGCGGCGCTCCGGGCCGACGGTTACGACGCCGTCCTCGTGGCGACCGGGACGCCCCGGTCGCGGCGGCTCGGCATCCCCGGCGAGGAACGGGCCGGCGTCGCGACGGGCCTGGCGTTCCTGCGGGACGTGCGCGCCGGGCGGGCGCCCGATCTCGCGGGCAGGCACGTCGTGGTGGTCGGCGGCGGGAACGTGGCGGTGGACGCCGCCCGCACCGCCGCCAGGCTCGGCGCCCGCGAGGTCACGGTGGCCTACCGCCGCAGCCGTGGGGAGATGCCGGCCCACCCGGCCGAGGTCGACGATGCGCTCGCGGAGGGCGTGCGGATCCTCTTCCAGGTCGCGCCCGTGGACGTGACGGGACAGGAGGGCTCCGCCGGCACCGCCGGACTGCGCTGCAGCCGCATGGCGCTCGGCGAGCCGGACGGATCGGGCCGCCTGATCCCGATCCCGGTCGAGGGCAGCGAGTTCGACATCCCGTGCGACCTCGTGATCGCGGCCGTCGGGCTCGCACCGGCCGATGAGCTTGCCGCCTCGCTCCCCGTGCACCCCGACGGCACGGCCGCCGTCGATCCCCGCACGCTGCAGGGCCCCCAGGGCTGGCTCTTCGTCGCCGGCGACGCGGTGACAGGCCCGAGCGACATCGCGCATGCGGTCGGCCAGGGCCGGCGCGCGGCACATGCGATCGACTGCTGGCTGCAGGGCCGGGAGCCGGACGCGTTCGCACCGCTCGACGACCGGCTCCCCGCGGTCGACCGGACATCCGTCCTCGCCCGGCAGCGCACGTATGCGGCACGCCCGCGGCAGCTCCCGCCCGCGGCACTCCGCGACGAGCCGCGCGACTTCTCGCGCGTCGAGCCGTCGATCGGCGAGCAGGAGGCGCGGGAGGCCGCGGGACGCTGCCTTGACTGCGGCGTCTGCTCCGAGTGCGGCGAGTGTCTCGCGGCATGCCCGGCCGACGCGATCGACCTCGCGATGCGCGGCGAGGATCGCTCGCTCGACGTGGGGGCGGTCGTGGTCGCCACCGGGTACCGGCTCTTCCCCGCGGACCTGAAGCCGCAGTACGGATACGGCCGCTTCCCGAACGTCATCACCGCGATGCAGATGGAGCGCCTGCTCGCCCCCACGCGGCCGTACACGAGCGTGCTGCGGCCGAGCGACGGCCGGATCCCGCTGCGGGTGGCCTACGTGATGTGCACGGGCTCGCGCGACGAGAGCGTCGGGAACCCGCTCTGCTCGAAGTTCTGCTGCATGTACTCGCTGAAGCAGAACGAGCTGCTCATGGGCGTGCTGCGGTTCGCCGAGCTGACCGTGCACTACATCGACATCCGGGCGGTCGGCAAGGGCTACGACGAGTTCTTCGAGCAGGCGAAGGGGATGGGAGTCACGTTCGTGAAGGGACGCGTCGCGGCGATCCGTGAGACGCCGGAGGGCAATCTCGTCCTCCGCTACGAGGACGTGGACCGCGGCGTCGTCGGCGAGGCCGATTACGACCTGGTCGTCCTGGCCGTCGGCGTTCTCCCCAACCACGACCTCGATCGCCTGCTGAGCGAGGCGGGGATCGCGTTCGACGATTTCGCCTACATCGCGGAGGCCGACGAGGACTACAGCCCGGCGGCGACGACCATCCCGGGCATCTTCGTCGCCGGTGCCGTCTCGGGGCCACGCGACATCCCGGAATCGATCGTCCACGCGGGGGCCGCGGCGCTCCAGGTCGCCGCCCACCTCGAGCGCCGGAGCGTGCCGGCATGAGCGCCACTCGATCTCCCGAGGGTTCCGGCACGAACGAGCCGCGCCTTGCCGTCTACGTCTGCCAGTGCGGCGGCAACATCGGCGACTACATCGACACGCAGCACGTCATCGACGTGGTGCGGGATCTGCCGGGCGTCCAGGTCGCCCGGGACGCCATGTTCACGTGCTCCGACAGCAACCAGCAGGAGATGATCGACGACATCGCCAGGGAATCCCTGGACGGCTTCGTCGTCGCCTGCTGCTCGCCCAAGCTCCACACGTTCACCTTCCGTGGAGTGGCCGAGCGGGCCGGCGTCAACCCGTACCGCGTCACGCAGGTCAACCTCCGCGAGCAGTGCTCGTGGACGCACACGGACGACCCGGCGGGCGCGACGCGGAAAGCGATCAGGCTCGTCACCGCCGGAGTGGCGCGCGCGTGCCACGGTACGGCGCTCGAGCCCGTCCAGGTGTCCACCACCCCCTGCGTGGCCGTGATCGGCGGCGGAGTCGCCGGGATGCGGGCCGCGATCGGACTGGCCGACGTCGGGCTCGACGTCTGTCTCGTCGAACTGGAAGCGGAGCTGGGAGGCTGGACCGGCCGGTTCGGCGAGCTGTTCCCGCGCGGAGTCAGCGGCCGGGCGCTCGTCCGGCGCATGCGCCAGGAGATCGCCAGCCGACCCGGCATCGAGGTCCTCACCGGGGCACGGGTCGTCGGCAAGTCCGGCACCTACGGCAACTACCGGGTCACGATCGCGATCGGCGACGCCACGACCGAGCGGACCGTGGGCCAGATCGTGGTGGCGACCGGCTTCGACGCGTACGAACCGGTGGCGGGTGAGTTCGGCTACGGCAGCCCGGGCGTGGTCACGCTGCCGGAGTTCAGGCGCCTCCTCGACGAGACGGACGGACCGATCGTCCATGACGGTCGGACCGTTCGAAGCATCGCCTACATCTACTGCGTGGGCAGCCGCACCGACGGCCATGCGTACTGCTCGCGCTATTGCTGCAGCGCCGCCGCGCAGGCCTCGCTGCTGGTCGCCGACCGCGACCCCGACCTGCAGCAGTACCACCTCTACCGCGACCTTCGGACATACGGCCGGAACGAGGTGCTGTTCGGAGAGTCGCGTCGCCGGGGCTCCTACTACCTGCGCTTCGCGGACGACGACCCGCCGCAGGTCTCGGTCGACGGCGAGGGCGTCAGCATCACCGTGCACGACCTCCTCACCGCCGGCGCGGAGCTGACGGTCGCGGCCGATCTGCTGGTCCTGGTCACCGGCATGGTTCCCCGTCCCGAGGACGACCTGATCGCGGCGCTGAAGCTGCCGGTCGGACGGGACGGGTTCCTCAACGAGATCCACCCGAAGCTCCGGCCGGTCGAGACCGTGGTGGACGGCGTGCTGATCGCGGGAGCCTGCCAGGCGCCCAAGACGGTCGCCGAGAGCGTCGCGTCCGGCATGGCGGCCGCCGCCCAGGCGGCGGCCGTGCTGAAGCGCGGCGTCGCCTCGCTCGATCCGCAGGTCGCCATCGTCCACGACGCGGCGTGCGACGGGTGCGGCGAGTGCGTCGCCGCCTGCCCGTTCGGGGCGATCGCCCTCGCCGGGAGCGACGGGCACGCCGTGGCCACGATCTCCGCGAGCGGCTGCAAGGGGTGCGGTGCCTGCACGCCGGTCTGCCCGATCGGCGCCATCGACCTGCAGGGATACACGGACGAGCAGGTCAGGGCGATGATCGTCGGCCTGCTCGACGGAGGTGTCAGGTGATCCGTGACGTCCGGGAGGTGATCCGCGAGGAACCCCTGATGCGCGATCGCCTCCTCGCGCTGCTCGCGGGCGGGCCGCTCACGGTGCGCGAGCTGGCCGCGGCCGCCGGGCTGCCGGCGTCCGAGGTGATGGTCTGGGTGATGGGGATGCGCAAGTACGGCTACGTGGCCGAGGAGAAGGGGCCCGGACGGATCCCCGAGTACCGCTACGCCGTGGTGAGGCGGTCGTGAGCACGCTGATCGGGCCCGCGCTGGCCGCGGACCTCCGCCGGCGGGGCGGCTTCGATGCGCAGGCCTGCATGGGATGCGGTTACTGCACGGCCGCCTGCCCGCTCGGCATCGACATGCTGCCGCGACGGCTGTTCAGATACGTGCTGTTCGGCATGGACGCGGAGGTTCGCGCCGAGCTCGAGACGGTCTTCTCGTGCCTGCTCTGCCGCGCGTGCGAGCAGAGCTGCCCGGCCGGAGTGCACATCACCGACAACGTGCGGACGTTGCGCGGCTGGCTGCTGGAGGAGGGTCGCTGATGGCGCTGCCGACGCGCGACGTTGCGGGAATCCTCGCGGACAACCTGCGCCTCCGGGGTTCCGTGCTGCCCATCCCCGCACGACAGGCCACGCGCTGGGCCCGGGAGCTGGACCTGCCGAAGGGCGGCTCGACCGTCCTCTACACGGGCCTCATGTACCAGCTCATCCCCTGCATCGAGCGCCTCGTGACCATCGAACGGTGGGCCGGCGACACGCCGCTCGCCCGGTTCACCGGGCTGGGACGGCGGCTGAACCGGCTGGTGAACGGCGTGGCGTTCGTGCCCCGGCCGTCCGCGCGGGAGCGCGCGGAGTACGACCGCGTTCCGGCCGACGTGGCACGGCTGCTGCACCGGGCCGGCGTCGAGTTCGGCTACCTGTACGAGGACGACCTCTATGCCGGCACGCTCGCCTGGGATCTCGGCGCCGACGAGGCCGTCGCGATCCACGCCCGGCGCGTGGTGGCCCGGCTGCGCCGGCACGGCGTGCGGGAGGTCATCACGATCGACCCCCACACGACCAACATGCTCCGCAGCGTGTATCCAAAGCTCGTCGACGGCTACGACATCCGTGTGCGCAACTACCTCGAGGTGCTCGCGGAGCGTGGCCTGGACTTCCCGGCCCCGGTGCACGACCGGGTCGTGATCCACGATCCCTGCGTCTACGCGCGGTACGAGAACGTCGTCGAGCCGCCACGGAAGCTGCTGGCCGCGGCGGGACTCGACGCCGGCGAGCCGGCGGCCTCGGGGCGGCTCACGTGGTGCTGCGGAGGCCCGGCGGAAGCCCTGTACCCGGCCAGGGCGGCGGCCGTGGCCGCGGGACGCGTGGCACAGCTCCGCGAGACGGCGCCGGAGTGCGTGACGATGTGCCCGATCTGCCTCGTCAACCTGCGCAAGGCCGGCGACGGCATGCGCTTCCGCGACATCTCGGGATACCTCGCCCGGGCGGCCGGCATCCCGGGCGCAACCGGCACGGCCGGGCAGGCGGATCCGCCGCCGGCGCCCGGCGGGAGGTGAGAGATGCAGACCCTGTCCCACGTATCGCACGAGCACCACGAGGTGCTGCGAGGCTACGTCCGGCGCCTGTACGCGCTGGCGGAGTGCCTCTGCCCCGACTGCCTGGACACCGCCGGCTGCATGGCCGAACTGGCCGAGCTGCGCGAGGTCGAGCGCGACCTGCGGGAGATGCTGGTCCCG
>JAJYGK010000080.1 GCA_021790715.1 Chloroflexota bacterium | reverse complement strand
TGGCGGGCGGCGTGGTGGCGTGCGCGGGGCTGCACTCGGACCGGGTCGCCCGGATGACCGGGCACGAGGACGGCGAGCGAATCGTCCCGTTCCGCGGCGACTACTACCACCTCCGGCCCGCCGCCCGTCACCTGGTCCGCGGCCTCGTCTACCCGGTCCCGGACCCGGCGTTCCCGTTCCTCGGGGTGCACTTCACGAAGCGCGTCGACGGCGCCGTGTGGGCCGGTCCGAATGCCCTCCCGGCCCTGGCCCGGGAGGGCTACGCGCGGACGGACGTCTCCGTGCGCGACCTGGCGTCGGCGCTGACATGGCCCGGGCTGTGGCGCATGGCCGCGCCCTACGTGCGGACGGGGCTCGAGGAGGCGTGGCGGGACGTGTCCAGGCGGGCCTTCCTCGACAGCCTGCGGCGCTACGTCCCGGAACTGCGCAGGGAGGACATGGTGTTCGGCCCGACCGGCATCCGGGCGCAATCGCTCGGCGTCGACGGCCGGCTGGTCGACGACTTCAGCCTGGGCGAGGGCGACGGGATCATCCACGTGCGGAACGCCCCCTCGCCGGCCGCGACCGCGTCGCTGGCGATCGGCCGGATGCTGGCGGAACGGGCGATCAAGCGCTTCGGGCTGGCGCGGGCCTAGCGGCGAACGGGCTCCGCCGGCGGCACGCCGGTCGCGCGCCCGATCGAGCCGCACACCGGTGCCGGCGACAGCGCCACGAGGCGGGCCAGCCGGCGGGTGCGTGCCTCCGGCGTCTCGCTCCCGGATTCGTCGAGCACGGCCGACGCCGCGTCGATCCAGCCCCGCGTCGCGGCGAGATCGACCCGCCCGAGCGCCTCCCCCAGGGGCCCGGACGCGGACTCCGGGACGCGGGCGAGCCGGATCGCCGCGCCGTGCAGGTTGCGTCGCGTGCCCTCGGCGTTGCCGCGGACGGCGTGGACGCCGGCGGCCGCCAGCTTGATGAGGCCCTGGTACAGGGAGCGCTCCGCCTGGTCGTCCGTGCCCATCCAGGCCGGCTCGAGGATCTCGTGAGCCACGAAGAAGTCCCCGGCGGCATAGGCGCGCAGGGCCCGGTCCAGGGCATCGAGCCTGGCGGCGGCCGCGAGCGGCCGGTATGCCTTGAGCCGTCCGTCGGGATCGCGGAGCCGCCCGGGGGGTGGCGGGGAGTCGGGCTCGGGCCCGGAGTCGGGCACCGGCCCCGACGGTGCCGCCGCGGGCGCAGGCCCGGGTCCGTCGGCCGGCCCGTCTGCCGTTCCCGTCCCGCTTCCGGGTGCGTCCGGCTCGGTCGCCCGCGCGGTCCACCGCTCGCCGACCCGTTCGACCGAGAGCGGGACTCCGAAGCAGGCGCGCAGGTGCGCGCTCGTCAGCACCGCGTCGATCGGCCCGGCCCCGACCACGCGCCCGTCGCGGAGGAGCAGCACGTGGGAGAAACCGGGCGGGATCTCCTCCACGTGGTGCGTCACGAACGCGATCGCCCGCACCGCCGGGTCGGCCGCGAGACCGGCGAGGCTGCGCACCAGCACCTCGCGCGCCCCGAGATCGAGCCCCGCCGCGGGCTCGTCGAGCACGAGCAGGTCGGGATCGGCCATCAGCGCCCGCGCGATCTGGATGCGCTGGCGCTCCCCCTCGGAGAGGGAGCCCAACCGGCGCCCGGCGAGGCTGCCGGCTCCCAGCCGCTCGAGCAGGCCACGCGCCGCCGCCACGTCCTCGGGGCCGGGCGTCGCCCAGTACGGGTCCAGCACGCCGGTGCGGCCCGTGGCCACGGCGTCCAGCACGATCGCGTCGGCATGCAGCAGCCGCGCGAGGGCAGCGCTCGCGTACCCGATCCGGGCCCGGAGGGGCCGGATGTCGGTACGGCCGTGGACCGCCCCGAGGACGGTGACGCGGCCCGACGATGGATACAGGTACAGGCTGGCGACCTCGAGGAGCGTCGTCTTCCCCGCCCCGTTCGGGCCGAGCACCGCCCATCGCTCGCCGTCGCGGATCGTCCAGTCGACGTCGCTCAGGATCGGGCGACCGCCACGGAGCAGGGAGACGCCCTCCAGGGCCACCACGTCGGACACGGTCGGCAATGGTACCGGGGGTGGCGCGTTTGACGTTTCCACGGGGATCGCGGAGAATACTTGCCATCAACGTACACGTCGTCGGTGCCCGCGGCGGGTCGAGCAACGCTCCCTGCGCGCACCACGGCATCTTGCCCGGGGCCTGGCGGCCCGAGGGCACATGCGCACCGCCGCCCACATCCGCTGGCGGTGCAAGAGGGAACACCATGAACACGAGCACTTCGTACCCGCAGGCCGACGCGAGGCGCCGGATGCGCAGGCGCGCGCTGCACGGCTTCGACCGCCGCCTGTTCTGCGGCACGAACGGGTGCGCGACCCGGCTGGACGTCGACGAGGCGACGGGCATCGCCCGCTGCCCCATCTGCGGCTTCACGCGCCGCGTCGCCGCGACCCACTGATCCGGCACCCCGCAGGCGGGCCCGCTCGATCGGGCGGGAGCGCTCCGGACCGCTCCTCCCATCGGTAGGGCTAATCGCGACCGTCGTACCCCGACAGAGGGCCGAGCGGCCCGTCCGTGGGTGGGGCCCCCGGACGGACACTTCCGACATGAGTACCGATGCGTCCCTCCATGAAGCACGCCCTCCCCGGTATCCCGGGATCCCGGCCATCGTCGACGGTTCCGAGGCGATCGCGCACGTAGAGACCCGCATCTCCGAAGCGGCCTGCGCGTACCCGATCACCCCCTCGACGACGATGGCCGCCGTCTACCAGGTCGCGGTTGCCGAGGGACGCGCGAACCTCTGGGGGACCCCCCTTCGTTTCGTCGAACCGGAATCCGAGCACTCCTCCGCGAGCGCTGCCGAAGGCTTCGCGCTCGCCGGCGGGCGTGTCACCAACTTCACGGCCGGGCAGGGCCTCATGCTCATGAAGGAGGTCCTGTTCGTCATCTCCGGCAAGCGCCTGCCGGTCGTCTTCCACGTCGGCGCGCGCGCGCTGACCAGCCAGTCGCTCAACATCCACGCCGGCCACGATGACGTCATGGGCGTCGCGGACGCCGGCTGGGGGATCCTGTTCGCGCGCAACGCCCAGGAGGCGGCCGACCTGACCGCCATCAGCCGGCGCGTGGCCGAGGAGACCGAGACGCCCTTCCTGTGCGTCCAGGACGGTTTCCTGACGACGCACACGATGGAGAACGTGTGGCTCCCCGAGGACGAGCTCCTCAAGGAGTACGTCGGCGATCCGCGCCGCACCATCCGCAACCTCTTCGACCCGGCCCAGGGCCTGATGACGGGCGTGGTGCAGAACCAGGACAGCTACATGAAAGGGCGCATCGCCCAGCGCGCCTTCTACGACCGGCTGTCCGAGGTGACCCACAGCGCGATGCGCGAGTGGGGCGAGCTCACCGGCCGCCACTACGACCTCCTGAACGCGTACCGCTGCGAGGATGCCGAGACGATCCTGGTCGGCATGGGCACCATCGCCGACACCGCGATCACCGTCGTCGACCACCTGCGCTCGCTGGGACGCCGCGTCGGGTGCATCGGCGTGACGGCATACAGGCCGTTCCCCGCCGCGATGCTCGCCGGCATCGTCCGCAACGCGCGGACGGTCGCGATCGTCGAGCGCACGGACGAGCCGGCAGCCGCCGACAACCCGCTCACCCGCGAGACCAAGGCAGCCCTGGCCGACCTCGCCGCCGACGGCGCCGTGATCCCGCGCGTCCTGTCGGTCTCGGCCGGCCTCGGCAGCCGCGACGTCGCCGCCGGCGACCTCATCGCGATCTTCGATCGCGCAGACGACCCGGACGCGATCCGCCGCCAGCCCCACGTGGTGGTGGGCATCCGCCACCCCCTGGCCCTGGAGTCGCACGACATCGACCTGCGGCCCGCCGGGGCGTACAGCCTCCGCGGCCACTCGATCGGCGGTTTCGGCTCCGTCACCACGAACAAGTTCCTGGCCACGCTCGTGGGCGAGCTGTTCGACAAGCGCGTGCAGGCGTACCCGCGGTACGGCTCGGAGAAGAAGGGCCTGCCCACGACCTACTACCTGACGATCGCGGACAGCCCGATCCGGCAGCACAACGAGCTGACGCACGTCGAGTTCGTGCCGCTGCACGACGTGTCCGCCTTCGACATGGGCGACCCGCTGGCCGGCCTGGCGGACGGCGGCACGGTCTTCATCCAGACACCGCTCGCCGATCCCCAGGCCATCTGGCAGTCGATCCCGGCGGACGCGCGGGCGCAGATCCTCGCGCGGCGCATCCGCGTGACGGCGCTCGACACGGCCGCCCTGGCCGCCGAGTTCGCCCCCCGGCCGGACCTGGTCGTGCGCATGCAGGGCGTCGCCCAGGTGGGCGTCTTCCTGCGCGTCTCGCCCTTCGCCGGGCGGGCCGGGCTCGACCGCGACGCGCTGCTCGAAGCCGTCCACAAGCTGCTGCCCCGCTTCTTCGGGAAGCGCGGCGGAAGCGTGGTCGAGGCCAACTATGCCGTGATCGAGCGGTCCTACGACGGCCTGATCGATGTCACCGCCGCGGTGGGAGGTGAGCCGGTGGCGGCAGCAGCGGAGGCGTCCCGATGACCGACCCCACGCACAGAACGGTCGGCGAGCTCATGCATGCCGACCCGATCGTCGTGGCGGCCACCGCCCGACTGGCCGAGGCGGCACGGTTGCTCGACGAGCACCACATCCACGGCCTGCCCGTGGTCGACGACGAGGGCGCCGTGGTCGGCGTCCTCAGCCAGACTGACCTCGTGCGCGCCCGCGCGACGGACCACCTGTGGGCCAGCTGGCCCGGGCTGCAGGTCCGCCATCTCATGACCGCTCCCGCCCTGACCTGCCGCGCCGATACACCGGTGCAGGAGGCGATCGGCCTCATGGAGCTCAATCGCGTCCACCGCCTGATCGTGGTGGACGAAGCGGGCCGCCGCCCGGTCGGGATCTTCTCGACGACGGACGTGGTCCACCAGCTGGTGGGGGCGACCGATGCCTGAACACACCGAGAAGCGAGCACCCGTCGTGGAAGCCCCGGCCGGGCCCCTCAG
The DNA here is from genome assembly GCA_021790715.1 of Chloroflexota bacterium. Taxonomy (GTDB): domain Bacteria; phylum Chloroflexota; class Limnocylindria; order Limnocylindrales; family CSP1-4; genus JAJYNJ01. The sequence goes on along the minus strand of JAJYGK010000080.1, from coordinate 5,361 downwards.
CGAGGAGGAGCGCGCGGCGCGCCGCGACGCGATGGCAGAGGCGCCCGTGGTCTTCGACGTCGACGGGTACGTGGAGGACTTCAACCGCTCCGTCATCGGCGCGTACCGCCGGGGCGTCGCCGACGTCGAGCTGCCGGCCGACAGCGGCGTCGCGCGCAGCATCATCCCGCCGGGCACGGCCGCGACCCGCGACTTCAGCAACCTCTCGCCGCACATCCCGCAGTTCGTCGCCGAGGAGTGCGTCGGCTGCATGGCCTGCGTGAGCGCGTGCCCCGACACCGCGATCGTCGCGGTCGCGGTGCCCCAGTCGCAGCTCGAGCCCGCCATCAGCTCGTTCGCCTGGAAGCGCGACGACGGCGCGCTCGCGGCAGAGACGGCGGCCTCGCATTTCGTCACCACCAAGAAGTACGCCGACGTCCCGGCCCGCCGGGGGCTGGAGCCTGCGCAGTTCGGCATCTTCGTCGACCCGCAGCACTGCAAGGGCTGCTCGGAGTGCGTCGACGTCTGCACGGCCGAGGGCCACAAGGCGCTCGTCATGATCGACAAGGTCGCGCAGGAGCCCTCCGGCGAGAGCACGCTCGAGCGGTACCGCCGCGACTTCGCGTTCTTCCGGACCCTGCCGATCACGCCGAAGGAGTACCGCAACGAGAAGGCGCTCGCCGACCTCATGCTCGGCGAGCACGCGCTCGGGTACGTCGGGGGCGCCGGGTCGTGCGCGGGCTGCGGCGAGGCATCCGCGATCCGCATGCTCGTGGCGGCCACCCGCCAGGTCCACGGGCCCGACTCGATGGGGATCGTCGCCGAGACGGGCTGCAACACCGTCTACGGCAGCACGTACCCGTTCAACCCGTACCTGGTCCCATGGACCAACTCGCTGTTCGAGAACGGGCCTGCCGACGCGCTGGGGATCCGGCTGCGCTGGGACCAGGAGGGCCACCCGGAGCGTCGGCTCTGGGTCTTCGGCGGCGACGGCGCGATGTACGACATCGGCTTCCAGTCGCTGTCGCGGATGGTCGCGTCCGGGGCCGACATCAAGGTGCTCGTGCTCGACACGCAGGTCTACTCGAACACGGGCGGCCAGGCGTCCACCGCGTCGTTCGGCGGCCAGGTGACCAAGCTCTCGGCGTACGGGAAGGCCGTCCACGGGCGGCCGGAGCGGCGCAAGGAGCTCGGGCTGATCATGCTGGCACACCGGGACGCGTACGTGGCCGCCTCCACGCCGGCGCACACGAACCACTTCTACCGGGCCGTCATGGAGGCCAACGAGTACCCCGGTCCCGCCGTGATCGTGGCGTACACGCCCTGCATGCCGGAACACGGGATCGGCGATGACGCGGCGGCCCGCCAGGCCAAGCTGGCGGTCGACTCGCGCGCCTTCCCGCTCTTCACGTACGACCCGCGCCGCGGCGAGACGATGGCACAGCGCCTCTCGCTGCAGGGCAACCCGAACGTGAAGGAGGACTGGTTCAAGCTCCCCGACGGCAGGACGTACGACTTCCTGGACTTCGCGAAGACGGAGGGCCGCTTCTCGCAGCACTTCCGGGACGCCACGCCGTCCGCCGAGATCCAGGCGACGCGCGACGAGCGCCTCACGTACTGGCACCTGCTCCAGGAGCTCGCCGGGGTGCGCTGAGCCCGACCGCGGACGGACGGCCCGACGCCGCCCGGACGTGCCCGGCATCGCCGGGATCCCTCGCATGTTCAGAACGGCCGGGGCTGCTCACCACCCCGGCCGTTCGTTTTGTCCGGCGCCCGGCTGAATCCGGGATCGGGTCCCGGTCCGGCGCCTCCGGGAGCGCGGACCCGTGTCCCGATCGTCGTCCGGCCGTCCCCCGTCCGGTGCCTACGCGGTCGCCGGCTCCGGCGCCGCGCCGGCACCCGACGCCGCGGCCAGGCCGAGGTCGAACGCCCGCAGGTCGATCTCCAGCGCCTGGGGTCGCTTCTTCCCGACGATCTCGCGGAGCGCGTCGCGGATGCTCTCCGGCCGCACCAGGCGGGTGCGGGCGACGAGCGCGCCGAGCGCGACCACGTTGATCAGGCGGTCGTCACCGGCCTCGCGGGCCAGCGCGGTGCACTTCACGCGCACCTCGTCGACGTCGTCGCGGCCGGACACGGCTTCGATCAGGGAGTCATTGACGACCAGCACCCCGCCCGCGGCCACGATCGGCGCGAACTTGGCGAGCGAGGGCGGGTTGAAGACCACGGCCGCGTCGGGGTGATCGACGATCGGAGAGCCGATCGTCTCGTCGCCGATGAGCACGGTGCACGACGCCGTGCCGCCCCGCATCTCCGGGCCGTACGACGGGATCCACAGCACCTGGGCGCCCTCGGTCATGGCGGCCTGGGCGAGCACATGGCCGGCGAACAGGATCCCCTGTCCACCGAACCCGGCGAAGATGATGGAGCGCTCCATCGCTCAGGCCTCCTTCGCCGTGGCAACCGCGGCCGCGTGACCACCGGGGCCCGGCGACGCCGGCTCCGGAGTTCCGCCGGACCCCCGCTTCGACCCGGTCCGATCGGCGAGCACGCCGAGCGGGTACGTCGCGACCACGACGTCCTTCAGGTACTGGATCGATTCGGGCGCCGTCATCCCCCAGCCCACGGGGCAGTTCGAGAGCACCTCGACGATCGCGAACCCCTCGCCGCCGAGCTGCGCCTGGCAGGCCTTGCGGATCATCGCCTTCGTCCTGCCGATCGCCGACGGGTCGGCGATCGACCCGCGTGCCGCGTAGGCCACCCCGGGCAGCACGGCCAGCATCTCCGTCATCGGTACCGGGTAGCCGGCGAGCGATGCCTCGCGCCCGGCGGGAGACGAGGTCGTCTTCTGGCCGAGCAGCGTGGTCGGTGCCATCTGGCCGCCGGTCATGCCGTAGATGCCGTTGTTCACGAAGACCGCCGTGATGAGCTCGCCGCGCGCGGCGGCATGCACGATCTCCCCCGTCCCGATGGCGGCCAGGTCGCCGTCGCCCTGGTATGTCAGCACGAAGGCGTCCGGGCGGACACGGCGGATCCCGGTCGCCACGGCCGGTGCGCGGCCGTGGGGCGCCTCGCACCAGTCGAGCGAGAGGTACTCGTAGGCGAAGACGGAGCACCCGACCGGGGCCACGGCGATGGTCCGGCCGGCCACGCCGAGCTCCTCGAGGACCTCGGCGATGAGCCGGTGGATGATTCCGTGCCCGCACCCGGGGCAGTAGCGCGTGGAGACGTCCGTGAGCACGGACGGCCGCCGGTAGATGACGCGCGGCGCGGCCGCGACTGCGCTCATCGCTTGCCTCCCTTGCGCGACGGCACGGGCGACGTGTACCAGAGCGGCATCCACGCGTCGTCACCGAAGATGCTGAGCGCCTCGTGGCCGGACTCGGCCGCCGCCAGCGGTTCGCGCTCGTGCGTGTGCTCGGGGCCGGAGACCGGTCCCGGCTGGCGCCTCCGCGCGCGTCTCGAGCGCTTCGCCGGAAGACCGGTCGTGTCGAGCTCGCGGAGCGCCTCGACCACCTCGTCCGGCGACGGCACCATGCCGCCCATGCGGCCGTCGAACGCGACCGGCACGCGGCCCTCGACGGCGAGCCGCACGTCCTCGACCATCTGTCCGGCCGACAGCTCCACGACGAGCATGCCGCGCACGCGCTCGGCCAACGCGGCCAGCAGCGCGGACGGGAACGGCCACAGGCTGATCGGGCGGAACAGCCCGACGTTCATGCCCGCTTCTCGGGCGCGGGCGATCGCCGTGTGCGCCACGCGGGCGGCGGTCCCGTACGCGACGACGACGAGCTCCGCGTCCTCGAGGTGTTCGCCGGCCCAGCGAACCTCGCGCTCCGAGATGGCCCGGAACTTCTCCTGCAGGTGCAGGTTGTGCTCCTCGAGGTCCTCGGGGACGAGGTGCAGCGAGCGGACCACCCGGGGCGGCCGGCCGTCGGCGCCCTCGAGTGCCCACGGCTGCTCGATGCGATCGGGCGTGCGGAAGCGCAGCTCGACGGGCTCCATCGCCTGGCCCATGATCCCGTCGGCGAGGAGCATGACCGGCGTCCGGTAGCGCTCCGCGACCTCGAACGAGGTGGCGACCAGCTCCATCGCCTCGCCGATCGACGACGGGGCGAAGACGGGGACCCGGTAGTCGCCGTGGCCGTGCCCCTTGACGGCCTGGAAGTAGTCGCTCTGCGACGGCTGGATGCTGCCGAGGCCCGGTCCGCCGCGCATCACGTTGATGAGCACCATGGGGACCTCGGAGCCCGCCATGTAGCTCATCGCCTCGGCCATCAGGCTGACGCCGGGGCTGGACGACGAGACGAGGACGCGCGCCCCGGTCGCGGCGGCGCCGAGCGCCATGTTGATCGCGCCCAGCTCGCTCTCGGCCTGGATGAAGGCGCGGTGCTCTTCGGGCATCCGGCGCGCCATCCACTCGAGGAGCTCGGCCTGGGGCGTGATCGGGTAGCCGAAGTAGGCGTCGCACCCCGCCTGGATCGCCGCCTCCGCGATCGCCTCGTTGCCCTTCATGAGGACGCGCCGGGATCCCCCGGGCGTCCCCCCTAACGAGAAGGAGGGGGACTCCGCCGGCTCTTCGGAGGTCGGGACCTGGCCCTGCACGGCGGCCTCCGGACGCGCGGTCATCGCGCAACCTCCCTCGGAGCGGCGAACACGGTGAACACCGCGTCGGGACAGACGCGGGCGCAGAACGCGCAGCTCGTGCAGGCCGACTCGTCGGTCAGCCGCACGGGGTGATAGCCCAGCCCGTTGACGGTGCTCTCATCGAGCGCCAGGCAGGACTTGGGGCACGCCGTCACGCAGAGCTCGCATCCCTTGCACCGATCGGTCGCGATCAGGAGCGGCGACCAGGGGACGGGAAAGGGAACACGCGCGTCGCGTGACGGCGCCGGCAACGAGAGTGTCATGCGACACGCCTCCATCGCGGAACTGACCCCCGCAGCGTTCGCCCTCCGGCATGGTCCGGCAAGGGCCGAACGGCGCGATGGATCGGGACCAGCGCCGCGGGGGCCGCTCCGGCACTGGGCATCCCGGGTGGGGGCGTCCCGGCACGAGGGCCGGCAGGGGCGTCCCAGCAGGGGTCGCCCCTGCCCTCTGGCCGTGCCCCGCGGGCCCTGGCCGCTGATCGGCCCCGCCCGTCTCTCCGAGCTCGCCCCTGCGCGTGCCCCGCCTTCCGACCGTGCCCCGGCTCCCGCCCGTCTCCCTGCGCGTGCCGCGCACCAGACAGGCTGGTGGCATCCGGGCATCGAGCGGCGGCGCGTGTCGCTCACCATCCCCGGCGGTGGTACGCGCGCCGGCGGCGGTCCGAGAGGCCGCGGGGACGACGTGGGCACGCACGCGCACTCGCGGCGGACTCCCAGCGAGCGATCGGGCACCACTCCC
>JAJYGK010000120.1 GCA_021790715.1 Chloroflexota bacterium | reverse complement strand
GACAGGTCGCCCAGGCGTCGCAGCAGGTCGTGCACCTGGTCGGCGCTGCGCGGGCGGCGCTCGCCGGACAGCGCCTGGAGCTCGAGCTCCAGCTCCGTGAGCGCATCCCGGTCGAGGAGCTCGCGCAGCTCCTCCGCCCCGAGCAGCTCGCGGAGCAGGTCGCGGTCCAGGGCCAGCGCCTGCACCCGGCGATCGGCCAGCGGCGCGTCCCCCTCGTACATGTACGCGGCCACGTAGTCGAAGAGCAGCGAGGCCGCGAACGGCGAGGCGTGCGCCGTCTCGACGTGGCGGACCTCGATCTCGCGCCGCTCGATCGCGGCCAGCAGCTCGCGAAGCGCCGGCATGTCGAACACGTCGAGCAGGCATTCGCGGAACGTCTCGAGCACCACCGGGAACGACCCGTACCGCGAGGCGACCTGCAGCAGCTGCGAGGCGCGCTGACGCATCTGCCAGAGGGGTCGGCGACGGCCGGCACGCACCCGCGGCAGGAGCAGCGCGCGCGCCGCGTTCTCCCGGAAGCGCGACGCGAACAGCGCGGACGAACCGAGCGCGCCGACGACGGCCTCCTCGATCTCGTCGGGCGGCCCGAAGATGCCACGCTCGACAACCTCGGCGGACGAGGCGCCGGGGGCGGCGCCCGTGCCGAACCCGAGTGCATCGAGCGACGTTGCCGCCCCGTCCTCGGTGGCGGGGATGCGGAGCACGATCCCGTCGTCGGACCACAGCGCCCGCACGTCCACGCCGAGCGCCTCTCGCAGCCGCGCCTCGATCGCGAGCGCCCAGGGCGCGTGCACCCGGCCACCGAAGGGCGTCAGCACGCACACCCGCCAGTCGCCGAGCTCGTCGCGGAAGCGCTCGACAACCACCGTCCGGTCGGTCGGGACGGCGGATGCGTCGGCCTGGTCGTCCAGGTACGCGATCAGGTTCTCGCCGGCCGTCCGGTCCAGGTCGTGCTCGGCGGTCAGCCGCGCGAGCAGGCGCTCCCGTCCCCGCGCGGTGGCCGACTCCGCGCGTGCCCGCCGGGTGAAGGCCCCGAGCTCGCGGCCGAGCTCGATCGGCCGGCCGGGCCCGTCGCCCTTCCAGAACGGGACCTTGCCGGGTTGTCCTGGGGCAGGCTCGACCAGGACGCGGTCGGCGGTGATCCGGGTGATCCGCCACGCGCTGGCGCCGAGCAGGATGACCTCGCCGGCGCGCGTCTCGTAGACCATTTCCTCGTCGAGCTCGCCGACCCGCCGGCCGCCTCGCCGACGATCCCGTCCGCGGTCCACCGATCGCTCCACCTCGTCGACGATCCGTCCGTCGCCGCCGGACGCACCGCCGGGCGAGCCTCCATCGTCGAGGAACACGCCGTAGAGCCCCCGGTCCGGGATCGTCCCGCCCGAGAGGACGGCCACCGTCCGGCTCTCGGGACGTGCCCGCACCGTGCCGGCCACGCGGTCCCACACGATGCGTGGCCGCAGCTCTGCGAACTCGTCGGACGGGTACTGGCCGGCGAGCATGGCGAGCACGCCGTCGAACGCGCCTCGGCCCAGGGTCGCGAAGCTCTCCGCCCGCCGTACGAGCGCGAACAGCTCGTCCACGTGCCAGGCGCGCTCGGTGGCGGCCGCCACCAGCTGCTGCGCCAGCACGTCGAGCGGGTTTCGCGGCACGACCGTCGACTCGATCGCCCCCTCGTGCATCGCCCGCGTCACGACGGCGCACTCGAGCAGGTCGCCGCGGTACTTGGGGAAGATCACGCCGCGCGAAGGCTCGTCGATGCGGTGGCCCGCCCGCCCGATCCGCTGCAGCCCCCGCGCGACGGAGCCGGGCGACTCGACCTGGACGACGAGATCGACGGCCCCCATGTCGATCCCCAGCTCGAGCGAGCTGGTCGCGACGATCCCGGCCAGCCGTCCCTCCTTGAGCGCCTCCTCGACGAGGACGCGCTCCTCGCGCGCCAGCGAACCGTGGTGAGCCCGGACGAGCTCCTCCCCGGCGGTCTCGTTGATGCGGCGCGCCAGCCGCTCGGCGAGGCCGCGGCTGTTGACGAACACGATCGTGCTGCGATGGCCACGGATGAGCTCGACGATGCGGGGGTGGATCGCGGGCCAGATGCTGAACCGCTCCACGGGCCCCGCCGCCGGCCCGCCCGGTGCCTCCTCGAGCGGAATCGCCTCGCCGAGGCGCGACATGTCCTCGATCGGGACGACGACCTGCAGCTCGAGCGGCTTGCGCACGCCGGCATCGACGATCGCCACCGGGCGGGGCGGGCCGGCCGCCGCGCCACCCGGGAGCCCGGCCTCCCAGCCCGCACTGCGCAGCCGTTCCCCGCCGGCCGAGGGTCCGCCGGCCGAGGGTCCGCCGGCAGGGGGTCCGCCGGCAGGGGGTCCGCCGGCCGCGCCCGCCTGCGCCCCCGTCTCGTCGGGTGCCCCGGCCGCGCCTCCCGAGGTCCGGCCACCCAGGTAGGCGGCCACCGCCTCCAGCGGCCGCTGCGTCGCGGAGAGTCCGATCCGCTGCGGTGCCGCCGCGGCGATCTCGTCGAGCCGCTCGAGCGACAGGGCGAGGTGGGCGCCGCGCTTCGTCGCGGCCAACGCGTGGATCTCGTCGACGATCACCCAGCGCACGGACCGCAACGCCTCGCGCGCCGCCGAGGTGAGCAGCAGGTAGAGGGACTCCGGCGTCGTGACCAGGATGTCGGGCGGCCGCCTGCCGAATGCCCGCCGCTCCTCGGCCGGGGTGTCGCCGGTGCGCATCGCGACCCGGATGTCCGGTGGTGGGAGCCCCCGGGCCTCGGCCGCCACGCGGAGTCCGGCGAGCGGCAGGCGGAGGTTGCGTTCGACGTCGTGCACGAGCGCCTTGAGCGGCGACACGTACAGCACGCGCAGCCGCTGCAGGGGATCGCGCGGGACGGGCTCGGCCGCCAGCCGGTCCAGGCACCACAGGAACGCGGCGAGGGTCTTGCCCGAGCCGGTGGGCGCGCAGACGAGGACGTGTCCGCCAGCGGCGATCGCGGGCCACGCACCCGCCTGCGCCGGGGTCGGAGCCTCGAATGCCGCGGAGAACCAGTCGCGAGTGGCCGGCGAGAACGCGGCGAGCGGGCGGTCCGGTCCGGCGGCCGTGCGGCCGGCACGACCGGGCCCGGCAACGCGACCGGATCGGGCGCGGTGCGCCGGGGCAGGCACTGGGCGGCGTTCGGGCACACCGGAGTATAGGATCGGCCGCCCGCCAGCCGGGAAGGGCACCCGAGCCGGTCACGGCACCCGCGAGCCGGAGAGCACGAACGGCGGCGGGATCGTCCGCCGCCGTTCGCAGTCGCTGGGAGGAGGAGCGCGACAGGCGCGCGCCAGCGACGTGTCAATGGGCCCGGCCCGGAGGGCCTAGCGTGCGATCGCTGCCGGCACCTCTTCCGGGCGAACCACCATCACGGGCACACGCGAGTGTCGCACGACGTACTCGGAGACGCTTCCCAGCAACAGGCGGCCGATCACGTTCCGCCCGTGGGTCCCGACCACGATCAGGTCGGCACCCTCGGACTCGGCCGCCGCGACGATGGCCTCGCCGGGCTGGCCCTCCCACGTGAGGTACGTCGCGGCGACCCCGCTGCGGCGCGCGTCGTCCACGACGGCCCGTGCGATCGCCTCCGCTTCCTGGCGTGCGCCGAAGAGGGTCCCGGGGAAGAGGGAACTGGCGGCCGTCACCTCGGTCACGTTCACGACGTTGACCACGAGGAGGTGCGCGCCGAGGCGAAGGGCGAGATCGATGGCCTCGTCACCGGCGGCAGCCGACGCCGGCGAGCCGTCGGTGGCCACGAGAATCGTCTCGATACGCGCCATCGCCTCCTCCTTACTCCTCGAGGGTGACGTGCCGGAGATGCCGGCCGCGTCTGCCGGACGGCCCGAAGGCGACCGTCAGGCGGCCCACGCGCGCGTGACGCCCGGACCGGTCCGTGCCCGGCGCGGCCGGCACGGGGCTCGCTCGGCCGCGACCGACGGGAGCGGGGGCGCCGGGTTCGCCTGCACAGGATCGGTCGCGGTGCCCTGAGCGGCGGACCGCCGCGCGCAGGCCCGGGGATCAGGCGGCGAGCGCGCGCAGCTGCCCGGCGAGGATCGGGCCGGCGATCCGCTTCAGGAGCGTCGCGCCGATCCCGCATTCGCGGGCGTCACGGCGCTCCCGCTCGCCCCAGTACGACGAGAGGACCGCGATGCGGTGCTGGCCGAGGGTGTCGGTGAGGGCACACACGACCGCAAGCCACCCCGCCGGCAGGTCGCCGTCCACGAGTGCGACGTCGACCGGCACGTCGCGCACCGCGCGGGCTGCCTCGGTCGCGTTCGATGCCCGTGCCACCACGTCGAAGCCGTGGAGCGTCAGGTACTCGGCGAGCGCATCGCTGGCCGCGCGGTGATCGCTCACGAGGAGGAGGCGCGGGCGGGCGCGATCGCCGGGTTCCATGGCCGAAGCCTGCAGACGCAGTCCGCCACGGGCGAAGCGACGAAGAGGCCAAAGAACCCTGCCGAACGGCACTACGCGGGTCACATCTCCATAACGAGACTATGCGGCAAGGCGAACGCCGCAGGGGACGCGCGGCGTTCGCCTCCTTGATTCCCCCCGGGAGACCTGGCGGCCTGCCCCGGGATCGGGATCGCGCCTCTCGTGCGGTGCGTATCGCGCGCGCCGGTCGCGCACGCCGGCGGCATGTGGGCGTGGCCCGAGCGGCGAACTCGTGGGGATCGCCGCGCCGCGGGGCCTGCCTGGGGTCGGCACGCGCAGCGGACGGGACGTGCCCGGGAGTCGACACGCCCGGAGCGCGCCTGGGCTTGGTTGGCGCGCCTGGAGCGCGCCTAGAGGTAGTGACGCTGCCGCGCCATGCAGTCGAGGTCGTCGCGGAAGTCCGGGTGTGCGATCGCGGCCAGCGCGCGGGCCCGCTCGCAGACGCTGCGCCCGTGCAGATGCGCCACGCCCCACTCCGTGACGACCGTCTGGACGTGCGCCCGCGTGGTCACGACGCCGGCGCCCTCCTTGAGCGTGCACACGATCCGCGACGTCTTCCCGTCGGATGTCGTCGATGGCAGCGCGATGATGGCGCGTCCCTCCTCCGCGAGGGCCGCCCCGCGGATGAAGTCCATCTGCCCGCCGACGCCGCTGTACAGCCGCCAGCCGATCGAGTCGGAGCACACCTGCCCCGTGAGGTCGACCTCGATGGCCGAGTTGACCGCGCACATGCGGCGGAACCGCCGGATGACCGCCGTGTCGTTGGTGTAGTCGACCTCGCGCATCTCGACCATCGGGTTGTCGTCGACGAAGCGGTACAGCCGGGGGCCGCCCATCATGAACGCGGCGACGATCTTGCCCCGGTCGAGCTCCTTGCGACTCCCGTTGACCACGCCGGCCTCGACCAGGTCCACCACGACGTCGGTGAACATCTCCGTGTGCACGCCCAGGTCGTGCTTGTCGCGGAGCGCCAGCGCGACCGCATCGGGGATGCCCCCGATGCCCATCTGCAGCGTCGCCCCGTCCGGGATCAGGTCGGCGACATAGTTGCCGATGCGCCGCTCGATCTCCCCCGGGACCCCCACGTGGTACGTGTACGGAGGCCGGTCCACCTCGATCGCGAGGTCGATCTCCGACTCGTGGATGAAGCTGTTGCCGTGCGTGCGCGGCCAGGCGCGGTTCACCTGCGCGATCACGGTCCGGGCGGACCGGATGGCGGCCAGCGTCGCATCGACGGAGGGGCCGAGCGAGCAGAAGCCGTGCTGGTCGGGCGGGGTCACGTTGATGAAGGCGACGTCGAGCGGGATGATCCCGCGGGTGAACAGGTGCGGGATGTCCGAGAGGAAGACCGGGATGAACTCGGCGCGCCCCTCGTTCACCGCCCTGCGCGCGTTGGGGCCGATGAACAGCGCCTTGTGCCGGAAATGGCCGGCCATCTCGGGGGCCAGGTGCGGGCCCGGCCCCTCGGCATGCATGTGGACCACCCCGACGTCCTCGAGCTCGTCGGCGCGCGCCACCAGCGCGTCGAGCAGCTCCGTGGGCGTGGCGGCCGCAGCCTGGACGAAGATCTGATCGCCGGACCGGATGCCGGCCACGGCTTCAGCGGGCGTCACGATGCGCATGGCGTGAGCGTATGACGGCCGGTGTGGCTGGTAACAGTCGGAAGACCGGTCGGCGGCGGGCCGTCCGACCCGTCCCCCGGGTCCTCTCGGACATGCGCGCACGGCACGCGCACGGCGTGCGGCGGAAACGCTCGAACGCAGTCGCCCCTCGGGGCGACCGGTCGCGGGCCGGGCTACTCGGCGCCGGGCAGGCGATGGCGCGCGACGAACGCGGCGGCCTGCGAGCGACGCTGCAGGTTCAGCTTGGCGAGGATCGAGCTGACGTAGTTCTTGACCGTCTTGTCCGACAGGAAGATCTCCGACGCGATCTCCTTGTTGGTCTTCCCCTCGGCGATCAGCAGCAGGATCTTCTGCTCCTGGCGCGTCAGCTGTGCCAGCTCGTCCGTGTACGTGCCGCTGGCGATGCGGCGCACGCGGTCGAGGACCTTCTCGGTCACGGCCGGGTCGAGCAGCGACTCGCCGCGGCCCACGGCCTCGAGGGCGCCCACCAGGTCGCGGCCGCGGATCTGCTTCAGCAGGTAGCCGCTGGCGCCGGCCACGATCGAGGCGAAGACGGCTTCCTCGTCCGGGTAGCTGGTCAGGATCACGACCCGGACCTGCGGCTGCTCGGACCGGATCTCCCGGCACGCCTCGATGCCGGACCCGTCCGGCAGGCGCACGTCCATCACGATCAGGTCGGGCTGGTACTTGTGCGCGGCGTCGATCGCCTCGGCCACCGTCCCGGCCTGTGCCACGACCTGGAAACCCTCGCGTCGCTCGAGCAGGGAGACGAGACCCTGCCGCACGACTTCGTGGTCGTCCACCACCAGGAGCCGCAGCGGCCTGCTCGTCGCTCCCTCTGTCACCGTCGTCCTCCCATCCGTCAGGCCGGCGTATCCGAACCGCCGGACGTCACCCCCCGGGCCGGGACGCGGACCGCGACCCGGGTGCCGCGTCCGACGGCACTCTCCACGAGGAGTTCGCCGCCGAGCTCGGCGGCCCGCGTTCTCATGTTGCCGAGGCCCATGTGGCCCGGACCGCGCCGGGCGGCCGGGTCGAAGCCCACTCCATCATCCACGATGGCGAGCTCGAGCGCACGCTCATCCGCCACGAGGTGGATCTCGGCGTGGCCCGCGTGCGCGTGGCGGGCCACGTTGCTGAGCGCTTCCCGGGCCAGCTGGAGGAGCTGCGCGGTGTCCTCGGCCGGCATCTCGAAGTCGGCCGGCCCGTTCACCTCGAGCGTGATGTCGATCATCGTGTTGACGCGGAACTCCTCGGCCATCGCCGCCAGCGCCTCGACGAGGCCCGCCTGGTCGATCGGCTCGGGGCGCAGCCCGAAGATGAAGTTGCGGATGTCGCGGATCGTCAGGTTGATCGACTCGATCGCCCGCTCGATGCGCGCCGAGGCCTCGGCCGGGTCGTCCGGCGCGAGCTCGAGAGCGTCGTCGAGCATGAGCCCGACCGCGTAGATGCTCTGGATCACGCCGTCGTGGAGGTCGCGGCCGATCCGCTGGCGCTCCTCGAGGATCGCCAGGCGCTGCTCCTGCTCGTGCAGTTTCGCGTTCTCCATGGCGATGCCGGCGTGCGCCGCGAACAGCTCCACCAGCCACTGGTCGGCGTCCGAGAACGGGGCCCCGTCCTCCCGGTCGGTGACGTACAGGTTGCCGAGCACGCGCCCGCGGACCGAGACCGGCACGCCGAGGAGCGACTGCATGGGCGGGTGACCGGGCGGGAACCCGATGCTCCGCGGGTGGCCGGTGATGTCGGGCACGCGGAGCGGGCGCCCCTCCTCGATGATCAGGCCCAGCAGGCCGCGCCCGTGCGGCGCAGGGCCGATCCGCTCGCGCTGGATGCGGCTGATGCCGCTCGTGATGAAGGGATCGATCTGGCGCTGGTCGTCGAGCACGCCGAGGGCGGCGTAGCGCGCGTGGACGAGCCGCCGCACGCTGTCGACGATGACCTGGAGCACGCGCTCGACCGACAGGATCCCCGCGATGCCCCGGGTCGCCTCGTCGAGGGCCGCCAGTTGCTCGCGCACCGCGTCCGCGGCGGACCGCGAGTCCGCCTGGGCCACGCCGAGGCGGAGCACGCGCGAGAGGACCGCGGCCCGCTCGGCGTCGCCGTCCACGAGCAGCTCCGCCGTCGGCGCACCACCGGCCCGGCCGCCGTCGTCCGGACCGCGGAGCGCAACGCGTGCCAGGCGGTCGACCCGCTGTGGCGACGGGGCGCGCCTGAGGGTGCCCGCACCGGCCTCGGCCTCCGTCGCGGACGCCGCGACCGTCACCCGCACCCCGGCGATCCCGTGGGCGTCGATGTAGCCGGCAAGCTCCGCGCTCAGCCGGCGCCGCTCGGCTGGCCCCGGCGAGCGGACCCACGTCGCCACCGCGTCGATGAGATCGACGACGGACAGCTCCACGGCTCCGGCACGCGCGGGGCCGGCGGGCGGATCACCCGGCGCGACGCGGGACGTCGACGCGCGGGCCGTCCCGGCCGTCACGGGTGGCGCTCCCAGCCCGTCGCGGCGGTCGCCCGCTCGAAGCCCACCGAGGCCGGCGTCCCGCGCTCGAGCTCGGCCGCGAACCGTCCGACCAGCTCCGCGAACGCGGCGCCGTCCTCGTCGGGCGCCTCGAGCACGGTGCCCACGCCGGCCAGGCGTTCCCCGGGCGTCCGGCCCGGCGGCACGACCGCCACCACCTGGGCACCGTGGTATGCGGCCGCATCGAGCGCGGCATCCTCGGCCTGCGCATCGAGCGGCTCGGCGAGCAGCACGACGCCGAAGTCGACCAGGTACCCGAGGCCCAGCTCGACGTCGGCGCGGTCGAGCCGCGGCAGCGCGTCGGCCGGCGCATCCGGCAGGGGCGTGCGCGCGGCGGGATCCCGGAGGAGCGCGGCGTGCCCGATCCCGAGCCTCGAGAGACCGACGACGACGGCGTCCCCGGCCGCGTCGTCGCCGATCGAGCCGACCAGCTCGACGATCGCGCCCGCCGCGACCGCGGCGCGCGCGATCGACACGCACAGCCCTGCCGGGACGGGCGGGGCCACGTCGGGTGAGCCGGCAGGGCGAGGCGCACGCGGGCGGCCAATGACGACGATCATCCGCGCTGCAGCGTAGCGGGCGCCCACGGGAGGGGCAAGTCGGTCGCGCGGGCCGTCCGCCGCACGGGCGTCCGACCGAGCGCTGATCGGATGGCGCGAGGCCGCGCGGGCGACGTCCGACCGCGGATCAGACGGCGCGCAGCCGGGCGCGGAGCGGCTCGCCGTGCAGCGAGAGGAGTGCCGGCGTCGAGACGAGCGCGATGGCGGCGCAGGCGGTGGCGGCCACGCAGCCCGCCAGCAGCGCGGCCGGGGCACCCGTCGCCTGCGCGAGGCCACCGGCCCACAGGCTGCCGATGGGCGTCACGCCGAACGAGGTCAGCACGTACAGGCTCAGGATGCGGCCGCGCAGCCGGCCCGGGGAGAGCAGCTGCACGAGCGTGTTGGCGCTCGTGAAGTACCAGACCTGGGCCGCCCCGGCGACCGCGAGGGCCACGCAGGAGACCGGCACCGACGTCGAGATCGCGAACCCGGCAACGGCCACGACCAGCACGCCGAGCCCCGCCAGCATCAGCCGGCCGTCGCCCCCACCGGGGCGGAGGATCGCGACCGACAGCGCGCCGCACAGCGCGCCGGCGCCCATCGACGCGGTCAGCAGGCCCAGCCCCGGCGCCCCGATGGCGAGCACGTTGGCCGCGAAGACGGGCAGCAGCGTCAGGTACGGCAGCAGGAACGTCGTGGGGACGGCGGCCAGCAGCACGAGCACGAGCAGGATGCGCTGCGCGCGGACGTACCGCAGGCCGTCGAGCAGGTGCCCCCAGAGGCTCTGCTCGACCCGCTCGAGCGCGGCGTCGGACGGGAGGCGGATGCGGGCGAGGACGAAGACGACCGCGCCGAAGCTCGCGGCGTTGAGCCAGAAGCTCGTCGCCTCGCCCACGAGCCCGATCAGGACGCCCGCCGCCACCGGGCCGACCACCCGCGAGAGGTTGAACTGCGCGCTGTTGAGGGCGATCGCGTTGCCGACCGCGTCGCGCCCCACCAGGGCGGGCACGATCGCCTGGAACGCGGGGCTGGCGAGCGCCTGCGCGGTCCCCGCGAGCAGCGCGAGGACGGCGATCTGCCAGTACTGGATGACGTGCGTCATCGTCAGCAGGGCGAGCAGCGCGGCGAATGCACCCTGCGCGACCTGGCTGGCCGTCAGCAGGCGGCGACGGTCGAGTCGGTCGGCCAGGACGCCGGCGTAGAGCGAGAGCAGCAGCACGGGCGCGGTGCTGATCGCGGAGATCAGCCCGAGCAGGCCGGCCGATCCCGTCAGCTGGAGGACCAGCCAGCCGAGCGCGGTCGTCTGCATCCACGAGCCGAC
>JAJYGK010000160.1 GCA_021790715.1 Chloroflexota bacterium | reverse complement strand
GGGCGCCGGCGCCACGATCCTACCCGAGCGAGGCGATCGTGCCCCGCGGCCGGGCAGAGAGCGCGTCGACATCGATCGACCCGTCCGGGCAGTTGACGCCGGCTCGCGTCGGGCGCTATCCAGCGTGAATGCCCCTGCGGTCCACCTGCACCGGGGGTTCGTGCTGATCTCGATCCCCGACCTGCTGCTCGCCGGGATGATCGCGCTCTTCGTGGTCGCGCTGCTCGCGCCGTTCCCCCACGGCGGGGACGGCGCCCAGCCAGACGCGGCCGGCGGAGCTCGCGACGCCGCGAGCCACGGCGGTGGAACCGCGCGCCAGGACTGATCGCCCGACGGCACCGGTGACCAGCAAGGGCACTCCCCGGCCAACTGGCCTTCTTCGGTCCGCAGTGGTGGCACGTCTCGCCCCCGTCGGGCACTTCGTGAACAGCCTGCACTTCTGGGCCGTGCAGGTGTTCTTCGTCTTCATGGTGCTGCACCCGTGGCGCCAGTACTTCAGGCCGGCTGGCGTGACGGCCGCGCGACGACCTGGATGGTCGGCGTCGTGATCTACGCGGTGAGCATCGGCGCCGCGTTCACCGCCTCCGCCGGGTGGAACGTCCGAGCCGCTCCGGCACGGCGGAGACGTGCCGGGCGCGGTAGCCTGCATCGGGTGGCCAGACGGGTCGACGAGCCCGCGGGGGCAGGCCGCCGCCCGGAACGAGGGGGAGGATCGGATGGACGAGCCGCGCCGTCACGTCGTCACCTGGGACGAGCTCGACGGGCTCGTGCGCAGGCTGGCGGAGCAGGTGCGGGGCGAGTACGACGTGCTGCTCGCGATCACGCGGGGCGCGCTCGTGCCGGCCGGCATGCTGGCGTACCTGCTCGGCATCCGGAACATCCTGGTGGCCGCGGTCGCCTTCTACGACGACGCCGGGCACCACGCGGACCAGCCCTCGTTCCTGCAGTTCCCCGCCGACCCGCTGTTGCGCGGGCAGCGCGTCCTCGTCGTCGACGAGGTGTGGGACTCGGGGACGACGATCCAGGCCGTGATCGACCGCGTGCGGCTCGCCGGCGGCGTGCCCACGACCGCCGTTCTCCACTACAAGCCGTCGCGCTCGCGCGTGCCGTCGGTGCCCGACCACCACGTCGTCGCGACGGACGACTGGGTGGTCTACCCGTTCAAGTACGGCCGCTGACGCGCTCGCCCCCGACGCCCGCGGGCCTCTTCGGGGGTCGTTCCGCCGCGAACGACTACGATGGGCGGGAGTGAATCGGCACGGGACTCGAGGATAGGGGTTGTCGCTCGACGTCGTCGGAAGGCTCGGCAGGGTCACGGCGGACATCACACCAGGTCACCTCGGTGAGGTGCTGGTCGAGGTGCGCCAGGGAACCGAGCGGTTCCTGGCCCGGGCGGCGGACCGCGAGGCGACGATCCCCAGGCACACCCAGGTGCTCATCGTGGGCAGCCTGGGCGGCCGCACCGTCGAGGTGGCACCGGCCGACACCATGAGGCTTCCCCGATGACGTACGCGCTGTTCGTCCCCATTGCCGTCGTCGTAATCGTCCTGCTGGTCCTGCTGACCCTCTTCCGCATGAGCTGGCGTGTCGCCGAGCCCGACGAGGCCCTGATCATCTCGGGCCCGGGCGGCGGCAGGCCGCCTGCCGGTGCGGGCGAGAGCATGGGCTTCCGGATCGTCACCGGCCGCGGCACGCTCGTCTGGCCCGGCCTCTCGAAGGTCCGGGCGCTCTCGCTGATGGCCCACGAGAGCGAGATCACCGTCCCCTGCGTCAGCCAGCAGAAGATCCGGCTCGACCTGCGGGGCGTCGTCGTCTACAAGGTCGGCGACGACTACCGATCGATCGCCAACGCCGCCCGCCGCTTCCTGGACCGCCCGGCGGCCGAGCTCGAGTCCAAGGTCCAGAACGTCTTCGTCGGGCATCTCCGCGCGATCGCCGGGTCGATGACCGTCGAGGAGATGATCAGCGACCAGGACAAGTTCGCCCAGCAGGTCCGCGACCGCTGCACGATGGAGATGGAGTCGTTCGGCCTCGTCATCGACAGCTTCCAGATCCAGGCCATCACGAGCCCGAGCAACTACATCGAGAACCTGGCCGTGCCGCACCAGGCAGAGGTCGAGCAGAACGCCCGCATCGCCCGCGCCAACGCCGACCGAGCCGCCGTCGCCGAGGAGCAGACGGCCCAGGCCGCCATCGCCTCCTCCATCCGCGACACGGAGATCAAGAAGGCCGGCTTCCAGGCGGAGATCGACCGGGCCCAGCAGCAGGCGGCGCAACAGGGCCCCCTCGCCGAGGCGCAGTCCCGGCAGGCGGTCGTCGAGCAGGAGACGATGGTCGCCCAGCTCCAGGCGCAGCAGAAGGAGCAGCAGCTCCAGGTCGACGTGCGCAAGCCGGCCGACGCGGAGGCGTACCGCCAGACGACGCTGGCCACGGCGGCCCGCGACGCCCGCATCCGCCAGGCCGAGGCGGAGGCGCAGGAGGTCCGCCTCCATGCCGAGGCGGCCGCCACCCAGACGAAGGTCCAGGCGGAGGCCCAGGCTGCCGCAGTCAGGGTCCAGGCCGAGGCCCAGGCGGCGGCGACGCGGCTCAACGGAGAGGCGGAGGCGGACGCGACCCGGGCACGCGGTCTCGCGGATGGCGACGCCATCAGGGCGAAGATGGAGGCCGAGGCCTCCGGCATCGAGCGGCGCGCAGCGGCGCTCAGCCAGAACCAGGAGGCCGTGATCGCACAGCAGATCGCGGAGAACCTCCCCGAGATCGTGCGACAGGCGGCCTCGCCGTTCGAGCACGTCGGCAGCTTCACCGTGCTGAACGGCGCGGAGGGCGTGACCGGGGCGCTCGCGCAGATCATCGAGCAGGCGGGGGCCCTGGCGACGGTGGCCCGGACGACCCTCATGCCCGGCGGGGCGCACATGCCGGACGGGGCGCACGGGCCCGACGGGGCGCGCTCCCGGGGCAATGGGCGCTCGCACGCTCTGCGCGGATCCTCGACGGGCACTGCCGCCGAGCGCGATCCGGCGGCGGAGGGCGACGGTCGGCATCGCGCAGCACGTCCGGCCGGGGGCGCCACGGATCCGGACGGCGGGCGTGTCGAAGCGGCAGGCGGCGCGGAATGAGCGTCCAGCGCGGAGGACGGCGACACCCATGAGCGAGGAGAGCGGGCTCCCGGTGCTCGACCTGGCGGCGCCGGAGCCCGCCACGGCCGTGGAACCGGCGCAGGCGGAGCGGCAGGTGCAGGTGCCGCCGGAGGCCGCGGAGCGGATCGAGCGGCTGGTCGGGGCGTTCGTCGACGGGCTGGTCCGCCTGGACCCGCACGACGACGAGTACCGCCGGCGGGTGGCCGACGTCAACGGGATCGGCGAACGCGAGATCGTGGCCACGTCCGAGATGAGCAACCGGCTGCTGGACCGGCCGGTGCGGGCGCTCCACGGGGCGCTGGAGGGCGGGGCACCCATCGGGAAGAGCCTGGTCGAGCTCCGGCACACGGTCGAGGAGCTCAACCCGGCGAGGTACGACCTCGCGCAGGGGACGCCCCGGAAGCTGCTCGGCGTGATCCCGTTCGGCGACCGGCTGCGGAGCTACTTCGACCGCTACTCCAGGGCGCGCCAGCACATCGAGGGGATCGTCGAGGCGCTCGGCGAGGGGAGGGGCGAGCTCGAGCGCGACAACGCGGCGATCGAGCAGGAGGAGCGCTCGCTCTGGACGGAGATGGAGACGCTCCGGCAGTACGCGTTCCTCGCCCAGCGGCTCGACGAGGCGGTGGAGGCACGCGCCCGCGAGATCGAGGCGACCGACGAGGCGAGGGCGCGCGTCCTGCGCGAGGACGTCCTCTTCCCGGTCCGCCGGCGGCGGCAGGAGATCCTGACCCAGCTCGCCGTGGCCGCGCAGGGGTACGCCGCGCTGCGCGTCGTGGAGCAGAACAACCGCGAGCTCGTGCGCGCCGTCCAGACCGCGACGACGACGACGGTAGCGGCGATGCGCACGGCGGTCATGGTCGCCCAGGCGCTCGCCAACCAGCGTCTCGTCGCGGACCAGGTGCGGGCCGTGAACGAGGTGACCAGCGGGATGCTCGAGGGGACGTCGTCGATGCTCCGCGAGCAGTCCGCCGAGGTGCAGGAACAGGCGACCGGCCCGGGCGTGGACGTCGCCGCGCTCCAGCGCAGCTGGGACAACGTCTTCGCGGCGCTCGACCAGATCGATGCGTACAAGCTGAACGCGCTCGAGGCGATGCAGGTGACGATCCGCGAGCTCGGCGGCCAGGTCGAACGGTCCCGCGCGTACGTGGATCGGATGGAGCGGCCCGCCCCGGGGACGGCTCGTGCGGCGCGCCGGACGGACGGCGGATCGACGCTGCGCCTGACGTAGGCGCCCGGCGCTCGTGGCCTCCACGCTGCTCGTCGCCGCGATCCTCCTCGTCGCCTCGGGCGATCCACTCTGGGGGCGCGGTCTGCTGTACGTGGCCGCCCTCGCGATCGGGCAGCTGGCGATGGCGTGGACGGTGGCGCTGTCGAGCCAGGCCACCGTCCCGGACTCGCGCGCCGTCGGGATCCCGGTGCCGGCCGCGGGGCCACCGTCCATCGAACCAGCCGGAACACCGGGTCCGTCCGGGCCGCCCGGCCGTCCCGACGCCGGTGCGGACCGGCCGGGCGAGGAGGGGCTCCGGGAGCGCGGCGAGCGGGACCGGCGGCGCGCGGCGCGTCTCTGGCTGCCGAGCGCGATGGGCCCGGCCGCCGGCGGCCTGCTGGCGGGCCTCGCCCACCGCTGGGGATGGCTGCCACCGCTCGCGCCCGCGACGGCGTTCCTCGGGCTCGCCGCCTTCGGGGCGGCGCTCGTGCTCCGCCTCTGGGCCGCGACCGCCAGGGGCCCCGCGACCGGCGCGGCGGGCGGCGGCACGGCGACCGGTTCGGCGGCCGCTCCGACCGGCCCCTACCGGCTCGTGCGACACCCCGTCACCCTGGCGGCGATCGTCGCGGACGTCGCGGTCCCGCTCGTCCTCGGCTCGCCGTGGGCGTTCGCGGCGGTGCTGCCGGCCGCCGCGCTGCTCGCGGCGCGCGCCGGGCTCGAGGATCGGGCGCTCCGGGCGATTGGCACGGACTACCGCGAGTACCAGCGCCGCGTGCGCTGGCACCTGCTGCCCGGCGTCTGGTGACGCGATTCCTCAGCGCATCGCGCCGGCCGGCGGTGCCGGCTCCAGGCGCTTGAACTCCTCGACCTGGCCGCGGATGCCGCGCTCGGTCGGCAGGCGCTCGATGCTCGAGGCACCGAAGAACCCGGCGATGCCGGGCATCCGCAGCAGCGCACGGCCGACGTTCTCCGGTTCGTCGAACGGGCCGCCGTGGCAGATCACCAGGATCTCGCGCCGGGCGGACCATCCCGCCTCGGCGATCGTCATGACCCGGTCGATCGCCTGGTCCAGCGTCAGCGCGACACCGGCGCCGATCGTGCCGGCGGTGGTCAGGCCGACGTGCGCGACCAGCTGGTCGGCCCCCGCATCGGTCATCGCCCGCGCCTGGTCGGCGTCGAACACGTACGGCGACGTGAAGAGATCGAGGTCGTGGGCGGTCCGGATCGCCGCGACCTCCCGGTCGTAGCCCATGCCGGTCGCCTCCAGGTTCGCCCGGAACGTGCCGTCGATGAGCCCGACCGTGGGGAAGTTCTGGACGCCGGAGAAGCCGATGTCGCGGAGCTGCCGCAGGAAGACGGGCATGAGGCGGAAGGGATCCGTGCCGTTGATGCCCGCCAGCACCGGCGTGTCCTTCACGACGGGCAGCACCTCCGCCGCCATCTCGACGACGATCGCGTTGGCGTCGCCGTAGGCGAGGAGACCGGCCAGCGAGCCACGCCCGGCCATCCGGTATCGGCCGCTGTTGTAGATGATGATGAGGTCCGCGCCGCCGGCCTCGGCCATCTTCGCCGAGATGCCGGTGCCGGCCCCGCAGCCGACGATCGGCCGGCCGGCCTCCCGCTGCGCGTGCAGCCGGCGCAGGATCTCGACCCGCGTCAGTGCCATCTCGTCCTACCTCCCCGCCTGCGCCCGCGTCGGCTCGGGCGCGGCCGCGTGTGACTGCCGGAGCATCTCGAGGAGGGTCTGCGCGACCTTTCCCGAGAACGCCGGGTCGTTGACGTTGGCATCGACCTCGATGACCGGGATCCCCGGCCGGAGGTGTGCGCGGATCGCGTCGTAGCAGGCGGCATCGGCCGCCGGATCCCAGAAGCGGCCGCCCTCGGAGTCGAGCATCGAGACGCCGCGGAGCGGCAGCAGGACGGCGACCGGCCCGGTCGCGACGCTGGCGGCCGCCGCGATCATCTCGCCCATCCGCCGGTTCTCGTCGACGTTCGTCCGGAGGAGCGTCACGTTGGGATTCCACTGGTAGAGGTTCCGCCCCCGGTATCGTTCCGGGACGGTGTCGATCGCGCCGAAGTTGGCCATGTCGACGCACCCGGGGACCAGCACCGCGGGTATGCCGGCGCGCGACGCGGCCAGGCAGCGGTCCGGGCCGGCGCTGAAGACGCCGCCGCACACCTCATCGGCGAGCTCGGTCGTCGTCATGTCGAGCGAGCCGCTGATGAGGCCGTCGGCCACCAGGCTCTCCATCGTCCGACCGCCCGTCCCGGTCGCATGGAAGACGAGGACCTCGTATCCCGCGGCCTCCAGGATGCCGCGCGCGTGGTCGACGGCGGTGGTGGTGTTCCCGAACATCGACGCGACGACGAGCGGGCGGTCCCCGGTCCCGGCCGGAGCCTCGGTCTCGACCATGCCGCAGATCGCGCCGGCGGCGTTCGCGTAGATCCGGCGGCTGATCCGATTGAAGCCCGCGACGTCGACGATCGAGGGGATGAACGCGATGTCCTTCGAGCCGGCGAACGCGCTCACGTCGCCGCCGCCCAGCGTCGAGACCATCACCTTGGGGACGCCGACGGGCAGGGCTCGCATCGCGCCGGTGGCGATCGAGGTGCCCCCGCTGCCGCCCATCCCGATGATCCCGTCGAGCCTGCCCTCTTCGTACAGGCGGCGCACCACGGCGGCAAGGCCGTTCGCCATCGTCTGCATGGCCTCGTCCTTGTGCTCGCCGGAGGCCAGGCGATCGAGGTCGCCGCCGCCGGCCCGTGCGACGACGTCCCGCCCGATGTCTGGTGCGAGCCCCGGCGCCCCCATGACGCCGAAGTCCACGACCAGGGTGGACAGGCCGCGCGCCTCGATCAGGCCCCTGACGAACGCGAACTCGGCGCCCTTGGTGTCGAGGGCCCCCACGATCACGACTGTCTTCGCCATCGCTGCCTCCTCGTCCCGGCCACAGTCGCGCCCGACCGTCCTGCCCTCTGCTCGCAGACTCCGGGCGGGCTCCTGCTGTCCGCACGACCGGTTCGCGACACCCGCACGGTGCCACGGGCATGATCGCGCGGGAAGAGTCATTCGACCAGCTTCACCGACGCGATCGATCGACGAGATCGCGACCGGCTGCGAATCCGGCGAGCGGAACGGGCCGTTTCGCGCGATCATCGTCGGCGATCGCCACGACGCCGACGACCATCGTCGACCCGGTCGCCGACCGGGCCGATCGTCGTGCCGGCCGGCGACCCGGGCGCGGTCCGGGGCGGCCGCTCGCCGGTCGCCTCCGCTGCGACGCAGCGTGCGCCCCGGCACTCGGGCCGACGCCCGCTCCGCCGAGGAGGCCGGGCATGGTCCCCGCACGGAAGGAGGAGATGCACATGCACACCGCGAGGAGGATTCCGCTGCTGGTCGCGACGGCCGCGGTCCTGTTCGCCGCCGGCTGCGGCACGGGCGCGACGTCCGCGCCATCCGCCGCACCGGCTCAGCCGTCCGCCGTCCCCAGCGCCGCGCCGGCCTCGTCGGCGCCGTCGGCCGCCGCATCGGCCGCGGCCTCGGCGGCCGCGAGCACAGCCCCGGCCGCCTCGAGCGCGGCTGCTGCGACGGGTGTCCTGAAGGTCGCGCTCGTCGCCCCGAGTTCCCGGAGCGACCTGAGCTGGACGCAGACGATGGTGGCGGCCCTGCAGAAGCTGCAGACGTCGGACAACCTGCAGGTCTCGATCTCCGACAACCAGTTCGTCGTCTCCGACGCGGGCAACATCATCCGGCAGTACGCGTCCGAGGGCTACAACCTGATCATCGCCCACGGCTCTCAGTACGGGTCGACGATCCAGCAGCTCGCGCCGCAGTTCCCCAAGGTCTCGTTCGCCTGGGGCACCGCCGGTTCGACGTTCAACCTCCCGAACGTCTTCGCGTACCTGGCCGCCGCCAACGAGGGCGGGTACGTCGAGGGCGCGATGGCGGCGATGCTGAGCAAGTCGCACGTCCTCGGTGCGATCGGTCCGATCGCGGCCGGCGATGACAAGCTCTTCATCGACGGGTTCGTTGCCGGCGCGAAGTCGGTGGACAAGACCGTCACGATCCATCCCGTCTACACGGGCTCGTACAGCGACGCCAGCCTCTACGCCACGGCGGCCAAGACGTTCGTCGCCGGCGGCGCGGACGTGCTCGCCGGGACGACCCAGGCGTCCTCGGGCGCGATCGGCGTCGCCCGCCAGGACAACCTGCCGTGGTTCGGCAACGACTGGCCGATGGACACGCTCGCCCCGAAGAACGTGGTGGCCACCGAGGTCTACGACTGGACGTCGGCGCTCCACCAGATGTTCACGGAGATCCGCGGCGGCACGCTCGGCGGCGCGACGTACTCGATCACGCTCGGCAACGGCGGCGAGGTCATCCAGTTCAATCCCAACTACCCGCTGCCGGCCAGCGTGAAGGCCAAGGCGGAGTCGCTCATCAAGGGCATCACCGACGGGACGATCACCCCGCCCCAGTGATCACGGCGGCCGGCGGGTCCGCGCCTCGCGGGGCACGGGCCCGTCCCGGCCGGAAGACCCGCCTCAGCCGATTCGCGCGTCGGTCGCGTCGTCGGGCAGGCCGCCGTACCAGCGGTCGAGCACGCGGCCGAAGACCGGCTCGTCCGGCGCCGCCCGGTGGAACAGCGTCATGGAGGAGCGGAGTTTCTTCGCGTCGATGGACCCGAAGGCGTCCTCCGCTGATCGTGCCGGCATCCCGAGGGCGGCCTCTGCGCACTCGCGCAGCCGCGGCCCGAGCACGGGGTGCGCGAGGTAGGCCCGCGCCTCGTCGAGCGACGCGATCGCGTAGTAGCGCGACATCTCGCTCCGGCCCAGCCCCGCCACCTGCGGGAACACGAACCACATCCAGTGGCCCATCTTGCGGCCCCGGCGGATCTCCGCCAGAGCCTCTCTGTGGGCGCCCTCCTGGGCATCCACGAACCGCTGCAGGTCGTACGCCATCCCCCGATTCTGCCGTCCCGCATGCCGCAGGGGGCGTCGCCGACGCGAGGCACGCTGCCTCGCCCGCGCGACGGAGAGTGCCTCGCCTGCACGACGGCCCGATTGGTGGTCTGATACCCGGACCCGGACATTCGCCGGGGGTGCGCCTGACGGAGGAGGGGTCCGTGATCCAGCGCATGGAGGTGGCGGACGAGCTCGCGGGGCTCGGACTCTTCGCCGACCTCACCTCGGCCCAGCGCCAGGGCGTGGCGCACACCTTCGACGAGCAGTGGTTCCCGGAGGGCGAGCGCATCCTCCGCCAGGGGCTCACGGGGTCCGGCTTCTACGTCGTGCTGGAGGGCGAGGTCGCCGTCCAGTCGGGCGGCGTCGAGATCGCCAGCATCGGCCGCGGCGACTTCTTCGGCGAGATCTCCGCGCTGCTCGAGGAGCCGCCGGTCGCGGACATCGTGGCGGTGCGCCCGGTCCGCTGCCTGCACCTGCCGGCCTCGGAGCTGCGCGAGTTGCTCCTCGCGTATCCCGCCGTCACGTTCCGCATGCTGCTCGAGCAGACGCGGCGGCTCCAGGCGGCGAACCGATGGAAGCCCTAGGCGCCGACCGCCCCTTCGCTCCTGGCGACTATCCGGTCGTCGTGGTCGGCAGCGGTCCGGGGGCCATCCAGCTCAGCTACAGCCTCGGCCGGCTCGGGGTCCGGCATGCCGTGATCTCCTCCGATCCGGCCCCGGGCGGCATGTTCCGGCGCTTCCCGTTCTTCCAGCGACTGCTCAGCTGGACCAAGCCGTACGCGCCCGTCGAGCAGGGCTCGCGCGCCTACCAGCGCTACGACTGGAACAGCCTCCTCGCGGACGAGGCCGAGCACAGCGCGCTCATGCCCAGGCTGATGGACGGCACGTCCTATTTCCCGTCGCGGCCCGAGATGGAGCGCAACCTGCGCACGTTCGCCGAGCGCACCGGCGTGCGCGTGCGGTACGGCTGTGCCTGGGAGTCGACCCGACTGGAGGACGGGCCGGAGGGCCGGCGCGTCGTCCTCGAGACGAGCGACGGCATCTACCGCGCACGCGTCGCCGTCTTCGCGGTCGGCATCGCCGAGCCGTACGTCCCGGCGACGCCGGGGCTCGAGCTCGTCCCGCACTACGCGGACACGCGCCCGGCCGAGACGTACGCGGGCCT
>JAJYGK010000217.1 GCA_021790715.1 Chloroflexota bacterium | reverse complement strand
GCGACGCGTCAGGGCGCCTTCAGTCCCTCCTGGCGCTGCTCGCGGCGTACCTGCGCGAGATGCGCCTTCCAGCCCGTCGGGTCGCCCTCGTTGCTCGTGCCCTGCCATCCGCACGTGCACGTCACCTGCCGCAGCCGGTGCCGGTATTCCTCGATCACGTGCTTGAGCGGCTCGACGCCCCTGTCGCCGGCTGCACCGGGCTGGCGGGAGGGCACGGAACGCTGCCAGTGCATGCCCATCGAGGGTCAGTCCTGCTCGGCGCGGACGTTGACCGCGCGCGGGCCGCGGTCGCTCGCCTGGACGTCGAACGCGACGCGCTCTCCACCGGCAAGGCGGTCGAAGTCGAGCGGCCGGGCGACGCCGGTCCGGTGGAAGAAGTACTCCCTGCCGTCCTCGCCGCTGATGAACCCGAAGCCGCGGTCGGAGACGATCTTCTTGACGGTACCGGTCGACACGAGCTCCCCCTGTCTCTGGCTTCCCGAGGTCGATCGCAGGCGCAAGGTCCGAGAAGTGGAAACCAGGCGTGCCGCTCGCCGGGTTCGGCGAACGGCCAGTCTATCCCCAGATGCGCGGGGGCGCTGAGGATGACCGGGCGCCGCGTCACCCCCGGCGGGCCTGCAGCGCCTCCACGAGGGCCGCCTCCGTCGCCGTGCCGTCCAGGCCGAGCCGGGCTCCCACGCGGGCCGGGAGCGTCGGCTCCAGGTAGGTCGACGCCAGCGCGGGCCAGTTGGCCTCCCCGAACACCTCGCCGGGTGTCCCGTCGAGCAGGATCCGGCCCTCCCGCATGACCACCACCCGTCGCGCGGTCTCGGCCACGAACCGCATGTCGTGGCTGATCGTGATCACCGTCCGGCCCTCTGTCGACAGCCGCTCGATGATCGCCCGCACGCGCGCCACGCCACGCGCGTCCTGCCCCGTCGTCGGCTCGTCAAGGATCACGACCGGCGTCTGCATCGCCAGGATCGAGGCGATGGCGAGGAGCTTCCGCCGCGAGTAGCCCAGGTCGTACGGGTTCGCGTCCGCCGTGCCCGACAGGCCGACCGCATCGAGCGCCTCGTCGACCGCGCGGTCGACGGCATCCCCCGATCGGCCGAGATTGCGCGGCCCGAACGCCACCTCGGCCCTCACGCGTCCCGCGAAGATCTGCCGATCGGGGTTCTGGAACGCGAGTCCCACCCTGGCCGCCAGCTGGGCGACGTGGAGCTGCGCGGCGTCCCGTCCGTCCACCAGCACGCGTCCCTCGGTCGGGCGGAGCAGCCCGTTCAGCTGCCGCACCAGCGTCGACTTGCCCGAGCCGTTCTGCCCGACGATCGCGACGCGTTCGCCCTCCGCGACGTGGAGGTCGATGCCGTCCAGCGCGCGCGTCCCGTCCGGATAGACGAAGGCGACCGACTCGGCCGCGATCGGGATGCTCATGCGTTCACCGGCGGTCCGACCGCCGGAGCCTCCCCCGCAGGTCGTCCGCCCACGCGTGGTCCGCCCGCCGCCGCCCCGTCGATGGCGTCGAACACGTCGCGATCCGAGCCGAGGCCCGCGGCACCCAGCGCCAACCGCAGCCTGGCCGACGCCGGCGGCTCGACGCCGAGCTCGGCGAGTCGCGGATCGGCGAGCACCTCCGGCGCTGGACCGGCCAGCGCGATGCGCCCGGTCTCGAGCACGGCGACGTCATGGGCCATCGCAGCGAGCAGCTCCGTCTTGTGCTCGACGATCAGGATGCCGGTGCCGGTCTCGGCCGCCAGCCCCGCCAGCGCCTCGCCGACGAGGCGCGTCCCCTGCGGATCCAGCTGGCTGGTCGGCTCGTCCAGGACGAGGTACGCCGGTCGCAGGGCCAGGACCGAGGCAAGCGCGACCAGCTGCGCCTGGCCGCCCGAGAGGCGCGCCGGGTCCTTCGGCGCCAGCGCGGCGATGCCCAGCGTGTCGAGCACCCACTCGACCCGGCCCACGATCTCGCCGATCTCGAGCCCCAGGTTGCGCGGTCCGAACGCGATCTCCTCGAAGACCGTCACGGTCGTGCCGCTCAGCTGCGTGGTGGGGTTCTGGAACAGCACCCCGCATCGCTGCGCCGCCTCGTGCGGGGCCATGCCCTTCGTCTCGATGCCGTCGATGGAGACGGAGCCGTCCAGGCGCCCGCCGATCGAGGCCGGCGCGAGCCCGGAGGCGACCAGGCAGACGGTGCTCTTGCCCGATTCGTTCGCGCCCGCCAGGCCGACCACGCGCCCCGGCGCGACCTCGAGGTCGATCCCGTCGAGCACGTCGCGGGCGGTGCCCGCGTAGCGGTATCGCGCGCCGGCAAGGGTCAGGCTCATGACCGGGACCCGCTGCTCACGGGAGGTGCAGCAGGCCGGCGATCTCCGCCGCCACCGCGGCGATCGCGCCCAGGAACAGGACCCATCGAACCAGCCGTTGCGCGCCGCTGTCCGGCAGCACGCGCAGGACCGTGCGTCGGGCAGGCGCGGAGAACGCCCGTGCCTCGAGCGCCATCGTCTGCTCCTCGACCTCGGTGAGCGCGCCGAAGATCATGGGCCCCGCCAGCGGGATCACGCCGCGCACGCGCCGGATCACGCTGCCCTGCGTGTCCATGCCTCGGGCGCGCTGCGAATCGGTGATCTCGCCCGCGCGCTCGCCCATCCGCGGCACCATCCGGATCGCCGATCCGATCACGAACGTCCCGCGTCGCCCGAGTCCGCGACGCTCGAGGTCGGACAGCAGATCGTCGGTCGGCGTGGTCAGGCCGAGGATCGCCGCCGAGAGCGCGAACGCGATCACCCGGAGCGTCGCCTGGAGCGCGGCGGTCAGGCCGCTCCAGGTGGGGGCCAGGGGGCCGAGGCGGACGATGACGTCGTGCGCACCCGGGTACAGCAGCGTGTTGACGAGCAGGATCGAGATCACGAGCGGGATCGTCGCCAGGGCGAACGGCACCATGCGCCGCGCGACGCCCGCCGCGAGGGCCGTGAGCGCGAGCACGACGAGGACGGCGAGGGGGCCGGTCCATCCGCGGACGCCGAACGCCACCAGCGCCTCCGCGAAGGCGATGACGAGCTTCGTGGTCGGGTTGAGGGCGTGGTAGGTGCCGTGCGGCATGCGCAGGACGTAGTCGGGCAGCCGAACCTCTGTCCGGGGCGCGCCGCCGGTCGGGCCGGCCTCGAGCGTGCCGGTCCCGTTCAGCGTCGCACCTCGCCGTTCGCGGTCGCGGTGTGTGGAGCGAGCGGCAGCCCGTCCGCCGTCACGCCAGGCTCTCGGCCCGGTCCCCCACGGTCCGCTCGCCGAGCGGGAAGCGCGCGATCACACGTGGCGAGAGGCTCATCAGGACGATGAACACGACGAAGCTCGTGATCGTCTTGTCGATCGGGTCGGAGAACAGGCCCTGTCCCAGGGAGGCGTTGAACACGTCCGCGCCGCCCTGGCGGAGCGCGGCGACGATCAGGTCCGTGCCCGAGCCGGTCACGCCACCGAACGCGATCGCGGAAATCGGTGCGGACACGACCGCAGCGACGATCCCCGTCAGCGCGCCGGCAACGGCTACCCAGGCCCCGGCGCTGTCACGCCGAAGCAGGATGAATCCTCCGACCCCGACGCTCGCGACGATCGCGATCCCGATCACGGCCGTGAACACCCAGGCTGGGTATCCCCCTACGTTCGGATCCGTGTAGGCAGGGTTGTCGTAGATGCGCGACGCGAGGAACAGGATGATCAGGACGCCGATGAGCGCGGACAGGTACAACCTGCTGCCGGCCGCCGGCCTGGAGCGGTAGACCCCCAGGTATCCCCAGAGTCCGGCGAGAAGCCCGATGACGGCCGCCGTGATGGCGAACGGGCCGATCGTCCCGCCACCGATGCCGGGTGCGTATTGCCAGATGATGTTGGACAGCGCCCCGGTGGCGAGCCCGGCGAGCGGGCCGGCAAGCACCCCGACCAGGATCGTGCCGATCGAGTCCAGGTAGATCGGCAGCTTGAGGACGGTCTGGACCGTGTACCCCAGCACGATGTTGATCGCGATCGCCACCGGCATCAGGACGATCACTCTCGTGGGGAACTGACGCGAGATCCAGCTCATGAGACCTCCTCGTGCCCGGTCCCTCTCCGGACTCCGGCGACCGGTGGGTTCCTGCCGCGCGTCCCGGGCACATGGCCGGCGCCGTGCCCGCCACTCCGTGTGGCGGGCGGGCTCCTGCCGCTCCCTCTGCCGGTCAGAGTGCCACTCGTCGTCGCCGGGGACAAGGTGCCATTGACTCGAGCGCGGCCGCGAGCACGGCCGCGCACGCGGCATGAGTCTCGTGCCGGCGGCGTCTACGCCCGCGAGGCCGCCAGCCTCCCGACTCGTTCGATCAGTCGGTCGATGAAGGTGCCGGCGTCCGCCTCGACCGCCACGAGCGCGTTTGCCTCCCGGCCCCACAGGTGGCGCCAGTCCGCGATCGTCTGCCCGGAGGTGAGCTCGCCGCTCGTCTCGACGTCCACCGCCACCGGCTGGAAGCGAGCCAGGGCCTCGTCGAGCGCGACGGCGACCACGAACGGATCGTGGATGAAGGCGCCGTAGAAGCCGTCGTACCGGGCGTGGAACTCCATGTAGAAGCGCAGGGAGTCCGCGACGTAGCGGAGCAGCGGATTGCCGGGAGCCGGGGCATCGGCGGAGCGAACCCGCGCCTCCAGCGCCGCCCCGTCGGCTGACGGCATCCCGGCGCCTGCCGCCGGCCCCTCGACTGCCCTTCCCTCGGCCCCGGTTGCCGCTCGCTCGACCGGGTACTGTCCGGCCCCGGCTGCCTCGGCGAGGCGCGCCACGTGCCCGGGCAGCAGCCGCGCCCGCTCCGTGACGTCGAGCCCGAGGGCCAGCGGCAGAACGACCGCCTCGCCCGTCGATCCCGCATCCCCGGCGACCGCGTCGGCCCACGCACGGAACACGATGCGCGCCGCATCCGGGTCCACGTGCACGTTCCACTCGCTGACCGGCGTCGTGTTGCCGGGGGCACGGTACGCGCCGCCCATGATCACGAGCCGTCGCAGCAGCCGCGGCAGGCGTGGCTCGGCCTCCAGCGCCAGCGCGACGTTCGTCAGCGGCGCCAGCGTCACCAGCACGATCTCGCCCGGCCGTCGCCGGGCCTCCTCGGCGATGAGGTCGGGCGACCGGCGGCCGGACAGCGGCATGGTCGCCGGAGGAAGCTCGGCCCAGCCGATCCCGTGCGGCCCGTGCGTCTCGGGGGTCGTCTCGAGCTCCCGGACGAGCGGCACCTCCCTGCCGAGCGCCACCTCCACGTCCGGCCGGCCCGCGAGCTCCAGCACCGCGCGCGTGTTCTCCGCGACCTGCCGGGCATCGACGTTGCCGGCCGAGCAGGTGACCGCGACCAGGTCGGCGTCGGGAGACGCACACGCGTAGAGGAGGGCAAGACCGTCGTCGATCCCCGTGTCGACGTCGAGGACGATCGGCACGCGAGGGGCGTCGGACCCGGCCGGACCGGCCAGTCGGGCGGGGGTGGCCACTCTGGCGGAGCCGGCCTGGCCGCCGGGGTCGGCGAGGTAGACGGGGCGCTCGCTCACACGCCGATGCTAGCGGAGCGCCGACGCCTCCGGTTCGGCCGTCCGCCGGCCGCGCCTGCTCATGCGGGCTTCACCGCGCGCACGATCGCCGAGTGCATGCCGTCCCCGAACGCCTGCGTGGCGACGATCTCGATCCGGTCCAGCCCGGCTTCGCGCAGGCCCGCCTCGTACTCGGCGAACGAGAGCGCGCCCGCGATGCATCCGGCATAGTCGCCGCGTTCGGCACGCTCCTCCGCGGTCAGGTCATCCGCGGCCACGATGTCGCTGATGCCGATCCGCCCTCCGGGACGCAGCACCCGCGCGATCTCGCGGAACACCGCGCGCTTGTCCGCCGCGAGGTTCACGACGCAGTTCGAGATCACGACGTCGACCGCGGCATCCGGGAGGGGGATCGCCTCGATCGTGCCGCGGAGGAACGTGACGTTCGACGCGCCGGTCCGCGCGGCAGTGCGTCGGGCCAGCTCCAGCATCTCGTCGGTCATGTCGAGCCCGATGGCGCGACCGCGCGGCCCGACGCGCCGGGCCGAGAGCAGGACGTCGATCCCGCCGCCCGACCCGAGATCGAGCACGGTCTCGCCCTCCCGCAGCTCGGCGACGGCCACGGGGTTGCCGCAACCGAGGCTCGCCAGCACGGCCGGCTCCGGAAGATCCGCCAGCTCGAGGGCGCCGTAGAACGCCGCCGACGGTGGCTCGGATGTGCCGCAGCAGCCCGTCTCGAGCACGGGCAGCCCGCCAGGCTGCGGCCCGTCGGCTCGTCGAGCGACGGCGCGCGCCGCCGCTGCGTAGTGCTCGCGCACGAGCGCATGGATCGAATCCGTCGAATCGTTCATGGTGGATCTCCCCCGGGGGGCCTCCCCGATGCCCGTCGGGAACGGTGTCGGCGCCGTCAGCAGACTGCGCAGCAGGGCGCGCCGGCTGCCCCACGGGCGGCGCTGGACGCGCGGCCGGCCGGCGAGGTCCGGGCAGGCCGCCGGCCATGTGCCGCCGCCCGGCGGGTGACCTGCGCGAAGACCGACGCGGCGGTGTTTCGCAGCGCGCCGAGCGCTCCGGTCCCGCGCGTGCCGGCCCCGTCCGGCACCAGCTCGCGCCGACGGCGCGAGGCCCCCGCCTCGCGAGTGAGCCTTCGCTCGTATTCCCGCATCTCTGCGACCGCGACGAGCTGGGTCAGCATGTCCCCCTCCGTGCTCTCCGGTCCGGTGCCGGCCCCGCGCCGCCCGTGTCCGACGTCGAGGATAGGCCTATATCGACAATTGTCAATATAGATGGTCGCCGATATGATTCCCGCGATGGCGCGCTCGATCGATCCGACGATCCGCATGCTCCACGCCCTGGCCGACCCGGTCCGGCTGTCGATCGTGCGCCAGCTCGCGACCGAGGGCGACGTCTGCGCCTGCGACCTCACGTGCTGCGGGACGGTCTCCCAGCCGACCGTGTCCCACCACCTCCGCGTCCTCCGGCAGGCCGGCGTGGTCACGGCCGAGCGGCGCGGCACCTGGGTCCACTACTCGCTCGATCCCGATGCGATCGCGCGCCTGCGCGTGCTCGCCGCCAGCCTGGAGCCCTCGGGCCCGCTGCGGGTGACCGACTTCGCGGGGCGCCGGCTGCGCGTGCTGCAGCCGTCCCGGTCGCAGGAGGAGTAGCCGGGTCGACGAGGGGGCCGCCCGGTTCGCCCGCGGCGCTCGTGGGCGGGCGGCGGGCAGTAGCATCGGGTGCGAACAGTCGAGTCGGCAGGAGGAGGCCAGCCCGGATGGATCGAGAGTCCGCGAGTACCGACGCGAAGCAGGCACGCGCCATTCCCGTCACCGTGATTCCCGGCGACGGCGTCGGTCCCGAGATCGTGCGCTCCGCGACGCGGATCATCGACGCCGCCGGCGTGCCGATCGCGTGGGAGGAGGCCCTGGCCGGCGCCGAGGTGTTCCGCCGCGGCGACAGCTCCGGGGTACCGCACGAGACGCGCGACTCGATCGAGCGCACGCGCGTCGTCCTGAAGGGCCCCCTCGAGACCCCGGTGGGGTTCGGCGAGAAGAGCGCGAACGTCACCCTGCGGAAGCTCTTCGAGACCTACGCGAACGTCCGCCCCGCGCGCGAGCTGCCCGGCGTCCCGACCCGCTACAGCGGCGAGGGCATCGACATGATCATCGTGCGCGAGAACCTCGAGGACCTGTACGCGGGCATCGAGCACCTGGAAACGCCCGACGTCGCGCAGGGGCTCAAGATCATCACGCGCAAGGGCTCGGAGAAGATCATCCGCTACGCGTTCGAGCTGGCCCGGCGGGAAGGCCGCTCGAAGGTGACGTGCGCGACCAAGGCCAACATCATGAAGCTCACCGAGGGCATGTTCAAACATGTCTTCGAGGAGATGGCGCCCGAGTACCCGGAGATCCAGGCCGAGCACCTGATCATCGACAACGTCGCCCACCAGATGGTCAAGAACCCGACGCAGTTCGACGTGATCGTGACCACCAACCTGAACGGCGACATCATCAGCGACCTCGCCTCGGGGCTCGTCGGCGGTCTCGGGTTCGCCTCGTCGGGCAACTACGGGGACGGCATCGCGATCTTCGAGGCGGTCCACGGGTCGGCGCCGAAGTACGCCGGCAAGGACGTCATCAATCCGACCGCGCTGATCCTCTCCTCGGTCATGATGCTGCGCTACCTCGGCCAGTCGGCCGCGGCCGATGCGATCGAGCAGGCCGTGCTCGTGACGCTGGAGGAGGGCCGCGCGGTCACGCAGGACCTGGCCCGGCAGACGGGCGGTGACGTCGAGCACGCGGCGTCCACCACCGGCTTCACCGACCAGGTCATCGCGAACCTGGGCCGGCAGCCGGCGAGCGTGCCCGTCTCCGTGCGCGTGTCCGACGCGAGCGTCGAGCGGCGCCCCGAGTGGACGTACGGCCCGGAGCGGTACGCGGGCATCGCCCGCGAGCTGGTCGGCGTCGACGTGATGATCGAGAGCGACCTGTCGGCCGAGGCGCTGGGCGACGAGCTGTCCGGCATGGGCGGCGATGCGCTCCGGCTGGCGATGCTCGAGAGCCGGGGCACGAAGGTGTACCCGCCGTCGGGGCTCACGGTCGACAGCGTGCGCTGGTACCGCGGGCGGTTCGTGGCGGCGGAGGGTCGGGCGCTGACCGAGGCGGACCTCGTCGGTCTGCTCGGCAGGATCTCGGAGCGACATCGCTGGACCGAGGTGCTGCGCCTGCAGTCGTTCGACGGCGAGCCCGGGTTCACGAAGGCGCAGGGGGAGTAGCGCCCGACTCGCGCCAAGCGGACCGGCGTGCGGGCGCGCCGGTCCTCGTCGCCGGCCCGACTCGCCGGTCCTCGCCGGCGGCCCCATCGCACCCCCGTCGTACACTCGAAGCGCGCCGCGGTCGGCGGCGCGCACGGAACCCGACGTGGAGCTCGACGAGGCCGGCGACATGGCGGAGCAGAGCGACGCGGGCCACGGCGGCATCCCCGACTGGCTTGCGGCCACCCTCAACTACTGCACGCGGTGCGGCGCGCCGTTGCGCTTCGGGCCCGTCGAGGGCGAGGAGCGGGAGCGGCTGGCCTGCGAATCTTGCGGCTACATCGCCTACGTCAACCCGCGCATGGTGGTCACCACGCTGCCCGTCACGGATCGCGGCGAGGTCGTGCTGCTGCGGCGCGGCTTCGAGCCGGGGTACGGGCTGTGGGCACAGCCGGGCGGCTTCCTCGAGATCGACGAGACGGTCAACGAGGGCGCGATCCGCGAGACGCTCGAGGAGATCGGCCTGGTGGTCGAGCCCGGCGAGATCGTCGGGCTCTACTCGCGGATCGAGGCGGCCGTCGTCGTGCTCGCGTTCGAGGCGCGCATCGCCGGGGGCGAGGTGCGGACGACGCCCGAGGCGCTCGAGGTGCGGGCGTTCCGGCCCGAGGCGATCCCCTGGCAGGAGATCGCGTTCCGGACGACGACGTGGGCGCTGCGCGACTGGCTGCGCCGGAGGCACCCCGAGCTGCACCCGGGCGGGGAATCGCTGCCGGAGGGATAGGCGCGGGCGCCATCCGCCCGGCCCCGGGACGCGAACGATTCCCGAAGGTCGTGCGAGTCGCAGGCAGGTCGAACGGGAGCGGAAGATGACGGTCGCAGTCGCGGGTGGCACCGGGTTCGTCGGAGGCGCCATCGCGCGCGAGCTCGTCGGACGGGGCGAGCATGTCGTCGTGCTCACGCATCGGTCCCCGACCGCGGGGCGTCGCGTGCCGGCGGGGGCGGACGTCCGGCAGGCAGACGTGAACGGGGATCCCGGTGCGCTCGACCGCGCGCTGGCCGGCGTCGATGCGCTGGTGATCGCCCTCGCGTTCCCGAACGCCCCGATGGAGAACCCGGCGCGTGGCTGGACCTACGAGCACGTGGATGCGGACGGCACGGAGGCGCTGATGGGCGCCGCCCGGCGGGCCGGCGTGCGTCGCGTCGTCTACGTCTCCGGCGCGGGCGCCGCGAAGGATGCGCCGCGGCACTGGTTCCGCGCCAAATGGCGCGCCGAGCAGGCGGTGAAGGCGAGCACCGTCACGTACACGATCATCCGGCCGACCTGGATCTACGGGCCTGGCGACGTCTCGCTGAACCGATTCCTGGGGTTCGCGCGCTGGCTTCCGTTCGTGCCGCTCACCGGATCGGGCACGCAGCAGCTGGCGCCGGTGTTCATCGACGACGTCGCGCGCCTGGCGGCCGATGCGCTGGCCGACCCGGCGGCGGCCGACCAGACGTTCGAGCTGGGCGGCCCGGACACGTTCACGATGCGCCAGATCGTCGGGATCGCGCTGGAGGTCTCGGGGAAGCGGCGTCCCGTGCTCCCTGCGCCGGCATTCCTGCTGCGCGCGGCGGCGCACGTGCTCCAGCACCTCCCGGGGCGCGTGCTGACGCCGGACGGGGTCGACTTCGTCAACCAGCCCGCGGTGGTGGACCGCGCGCCGCTGCTGGCCGCGATGCCGCGCCGCCTCACGCCGCTCCGCGAGGGCCTGGGCACG
>JAJYGK010000033.1 GCA_021790715.1 Chloroflexota bacterium | reverse complement strand
CAGGATGGCCCACGAGCAGGGGCCCCTCGCGCACCACACCGTGACGCCCCGCCTCGTGCGGATCGACGCGGCCGATCTGCTCCGCATGCGACGGCCCGACGCACCGGCCGGCCGGCGGATCCAGGAAGCGCGCCCCGACGTGCCCGGCCGGCCCCGGCGCAGACCGGGAGGACGCGGGGGCACCGACGACGGGTCGATCGAACCCCGCCCGAACGACGTCCGCGTCCTCGTGCCCCGCGAGCTGCTCGACCGGCTCGGCCACCGCGGCTCGACCGAGCTCGTCACGGACCACGCACGCCGCCTCCTCCGCAGTCGCTCGGAGCACCCCTGGCCCCTCCTCGTCGTGAGCGAACGGGACGCAATGGTCGAGGTCGGGCAGCCGCGCGAGGCGCTGCAGCTCCTGCGCGCCCGCCCGTCGCAGCGCGCCCGCCTGTCCGCCGCCCGTCGTTCCGTGGCCGAGCGCCTGACGGCCGCGCTGTTGCGCGCGGCGCAGACCGACGACCTGGACGCGCGGACCCGCATCGTGGCCGATGCCGTGCAGGCCGCCGCGGTGCGGCTCGAGACGGCGGAGGCGCGCTCGTTCCGCCCCGAGCCGAAACCGCGGCCGCGGGGCTCGGTGCGTGTCGTGACTGGCGGACTGCCGACACTCCGACCCCACCGGTAGGCTCCGACTCGCCGGGCCGGCGCACGCCGGGGCGCCGCATGGCCTGTTTGGCACGTCACAGGCGGCGGCCGTCGCACTAGGCTCGTCGCCGTGGTCACGGGGGAACGTGCCGCCACGCGAACCGGCATGCACCAGCCGGTCGTGGCACGGGTGCTCGGCGGCTTCGAGGTCACCGTCGACGGGCGCAGGCTCGCCCGCTCCGACTGGCAGCGGCTGTCCGCCGAGCGGCTCGTGAAGCTGCTCCTCGCGACGCCCGGTCACGCCATCTCGCGCGACGAGGCGATCGATACCCTCTGGCCCGAGGCGGATCCCGACGCCGGCCACAACAACCTGCGCAAGGCGCTGCACTTCGCGCGTCGCGCACTGGATGACACGCAGGCCCTGGTCGCCGACGGCGACCGCATCGCGCTCGACGGCGGGATCGTGACCGTCGACCTGGACCGGCTCGAGGCCGCCTTCGACGCGCTCGCCCTCGAGCGAAGGCCCGGGCCCCGGCCCGCCGACGCCGATCCCGGCGATCCCGACGATCCCGGCGGCGCCGTCGAGACGGTGCTCGAGCTGGGACCGCTCGCCCTGCTGCCCGATGACCGGTACGAAGACTGGCTGGTCGGGCCGCGCGAGCGCCTGCGAAGCCGCTGGCAGCAGGTCGCGATCGAGGCCGCGCGGCGCGCCCGCCGGGCGGGCCGGTCCGATCGGGCGCACGAGATCGCGGAGCAGCTCCTGGCCGCCGATCCGACCGACGAGGCCGCACACCGGCTGGCCATCGAGCTCTACGCCGCCGAGGGCCGCCACCACGCCGCGCGGCGCCAGTTCGAGCTCTGCCGGCGTGCCCTGCGCTCGGAGCTCGAAGTCGACCCGTCTCCCGAGACGGAGGCGGTCTTCCGCGACGCGGAGCGCACCGCCGCGGCGGCCGACCGCCTGGTCCCGGCACGCCGCCTCATCGCGCGGCGCGCGGAGCTCGAGCGCATCGAGCCGGCCCTCGACCGCGTGGCCGGCGGGCGCCCGGGCGCCGTGGTGCTGCGCGGACCGGCCGGCATCGGAAAGACGCGCCTGCTGCAGGAGGTCGCCGCGTACGGGCGCAGCGCGGGGTGGCGGATCCTGGCCTGGCAGGCGGTCGAGGCAGGGCCTGCGACGCCGTACGGGCCGTTCGCGCTCGGCATGCCTCCGGACTGCGCGGATGCGGCCCGCGGCTGGCCCGAGCCGGCCCGGAGCGGCATCGCGACCGTGGCGCCGGGGCTCGGGCTGCACCCGGAGATCGTGTTCCAGGAACGGGGGGCGCTGCTGACCGCGCTCGTCGCGGCGGTCGAGCGGCTCGCCCTGCCGGTGCCGCTGCTCGTGGCGATCGACGATGTCGGCTGGCTCGACGCCGCGACGACCGAGCTCCTCCAGGCCGTCCTCTCCGGCCTCGGGGAGGCCGCGATCCTGCTCGCCGTCACGTACCGCGACGACGACCCGCTGCCGCCCGGGGTAACGGGCCTGCTCGACCAGCTGCGCCGCGCGAGCGCGGTGGAGATCGCCCTCGGCCCGCTCG
This sequence comes from Chloroflexota bacterium, assembly GCA_021790715.1. Lineage (GTDB taxonomy): Bacteria > Chloroflexota > Limnocylindria > Limnocylindrales > CSP1-4 > JAJYNJ01. Next base: position 8,453 of record JAJYGK010000033.1, on the reverse strand, counting down.
CCGCGCGTGACGTCCCGGCGCTGGTCACGGAGCACCTCGGCGGCGAGAGCGTGCAACCCGAGCTGGCGCGTCGCTGGTTCGAGCAGAGCGCCGGGAACCCCCTCTTCTGCCTCGAGCTCGCCCGTGCGGCGGCCGACCGGGGCACGGTCCGTCTCGAGGGATCGCGGTGGACGCTTGCCGACCCGCTCGCCGAACCCGACCTGCCCGAGACGGTCCGGACGCTGGTCGAGCGGCGCTCGGGCAACCTGTCTCCGGCATCCGCGGAACTCCTGGCGATCGCGGCCGAGCTCGGCCCGACCATGACGTTCGACACGCTCGCCGCCGTGCTGCCCGACCGGGACGAGGCGGTGCGGACGCTCGATGCCACGCTCCGCTCGGGCCTCCTCGTCGAGCGGGGCGGCGCCTACGCGTTCGCGCACCCGCTCTTCCGCGTCGCCGTCGGCCGGACGGCGGGGGCGGCGCGACGCGGCCGGACGCAGCTCGCGATCGCGCTCGCCCTGGCCGGGCTCGAACCGGGATCGCCGGCCGCACGTCTCGCGGAGCGTGCGCGCACCTGTGCCGATCCCGCGACGGTGGCCGAGCACGCCCTCGCTGCGCTCGACCTCCGCGCGCCGGACGCGGGCCCGGTGGCCGTCGCGTTCGGGTTCGCGGCCGGCCGGCGCGCCAGGCAGCTGTTCGACCGCGAGGCGGCGGTATCGCTGCTCGAGCGGTCGCTCGCGGCCTGGCGGGCCCTCCCCTCCGACCTGCGGCTCGTCTTCGACGCCTCCGACGCGTGCGCCAGCCTCGCCGAGCTCCACGCGGTCGCCGGGGATCGGGTCCGCGCGGACGCGTGCTTCCGGGAGGCCACCAACGTCGCACGGACGCCGGTGGAGCTGGCCGACGCGTACGACCGGTTCTCGTGGCTGCCCTACTCCACCGGCGACTTCGAGGCGACGCTCGCGCTGATGGACGAGGCGCTGGGCCGGATCCCGGAGGATGCCGCGGCGGCCCGCGCGACGATCCACCGCAGCATCGGCTGGTCCCTCGGCCGGCTGCACCGGCTGGAGGAGTCGGTGTCCGTCCTCGAGGATGCCGCGGCGGTCCTCGAGCGCTCGGGAAACCGCATGGAGGCGTCGCTCGCCCTCGACCAGGAGGGGATGATGGCGCAGATGCTCGGGCGGACCGAACAGGCGCTGGCGTGCCTCGAGCGTTCCCTGGCGATCGCGCTCGACCTGGGCGACGCGCGTGCCGAGCTCGCGCGGCTGCACCTGGGGATGACGCTCACGCGGTCGGGCCAGCCCCACCGGGCGCGCCCGCACCTGGTCCGGGCCCTCGATCTCGCCCACCAGATGGGCGACCGGTACCGCGAGGCGGTCTGCGCGTGGGGGATGGCGGAGGCGGAGGACGCGCTGGGCAACCTCGAAGCGGCGCGCGCGATGCGCGAGCGGGAGATCCGCCTGCTGCAGGACGCAGGGGGCAACGCCCACAACGAGGCCCTCGCGCATGCTCACCTGTCGCACATCGCCCGGCTGCAGGGCGACGACGCGCGGGCCGACGCGCACGCCGCAGCGGCCCGGACCCTGGCGGCCCGGGACGCGGATCGCGGGTACGGCGCTCGCATCGAGGAGGCACTGCACGTGGCCAGCTGGGCGGAGCTGCAGACCGGGTGATGCGGTGGACGGGGGAACGGCCGCGGAACGCCTGCGCATCAGGCTCGTCGCATGGAACGCGGGTACCGCTCGTACCTCGTCCGGGTCTGGCGCCGTCGCCCACCCCCGGCCGCGCCGATCCACGTGCTCGTCGAGGAGATCCAGTCGGGAAGGCAGGCCGAGCTGCGCGGTCGCGCCGCCGCGGACGTCGCGGCGCCGGTGGAGGGCGCGCTCGCCGGCACCGGCGCCGGTGCCGCCGCCGGACGGGTCCACGGGGATGCAGGAGGGGGAGGCAGGATGATCCTCGTCGTCGGTGCCACCGGGTCGGTCGGTGGCAGGATCGCCCGCGGGCTGCTGGGGCGCGGGCACCAGGTACGGGTCCTCGTCCGCCCGGGCTCCGCGTACGGCCCGCTGCTGGAGGCCGGGGCGGAGGCCGCCCAGGGGGACCTGAGGGATCCGGCGTCCCTCGCGGCCGCGTGCCGCGGCGTCGAAACGCTCGTCACGACCGCCATCTCGCTCGGACGGGCGGCGCCCGACACCGTCGAGACGGTCGAGCTCGACGGCTACCGGAGCCTGTTCGAGGCGGCGCGTTCGGCCGGCGTGCGGCACGTCGTCTACACGTCGATGCTCGAGGCGGACACCCGCAGCCCGGTGCCGTTCGTCGCGGCGAAGGCCGTCACCGAACAGCGGCTCCGCGACAGCGGCCTGGCCTGGACGATCCTCGCGCCTGACGTCTTCATGGACGTCTGGCTGACCGCCGTCGTCGCGGGTCCGGCGCTCTCCGGGGGCGACGTCTGGTACGTGGGATCCGGCCGGCGTCGCCACTCGTTCGTCCACGGCGCGGACGTGGCCGCCTTCGCGGTTGCCGCGGTGGACGATCCGGCAGCCATCGGGCGCCGGCTGGCGATCGGCGGCCCCGAGGCGCTGACGCTGCACGACGTCGTCGGAGTGTTCGGGTCGCTGCTCGGCCGGACGATCGCCGAGCACGGAGTGCAGCCGGGCGAGCCGGTGCCGGGTCTGCCGCCCCTCATGGCGGGCATGCTCGGCATGCTGGACGCCTCGGAGAGTGTCCTGCCCATGGAGGAGCTCGCGGCCGAGTTCGGCGTTCGCCTCACCTCCGTGCGCGAGTGGGCGCAGTCGCTCGTCCCGGTCGGGACACGCTGATCGCACGACCGTGAGGGCCGCACGCGGCCCGGCGGTCAGGCGCCGACCACCTGGTTGCGGCCTGCCCGCTTCGCCATCACGAGCGCGATGTCGGCGGATGCGATGAGCTGCTCGCCCGCGAGCTCCGCCTCCGCCCGCGTCGCGCAGCCCGCGGAGACCGTGATGCTCGCCGGCACGCCGTCGAGGTCGTGCACGGGGGTCTGGGCGAGCGAGCGCCGGATCTCGTCGGCGACCGTGATCGCCGCCGCACGGTTCGCCCCGACCAGGATCGCGATGAACTCCTCGCCGCCGTACCGCGCCACGAGGTCGGCGGCCCGCAGCCGTCGCCGCAGCACGGCGGCGAACACGCGCAGTGCCTCGTCGCCGGCCTGGTGGCCGTGCGCCATGTTGAACTCGCCGAAGTGGTCGAGGTCGAACAGGATGGCCGACACGGGCGGCAGCTCGCCCGGGAGGCGGGCGCGCGTCGCGAGCAGCTGCGGAAGCACGTCGTCGAAGTAGCGTCGGTTGTGGAGGCCCGTGAGGGGATCGTGAATGGCGAGCTCGGCGACGTCCCCGTGCAGCAGCGCGTTCGCGGTGGCGAGCGTGATCTCGTCCGCGAGCAGCGCGAGCGCCTCGAGCTCGAGGTCGCTGAACCGGGTCGCTGGGTCGATCCGCGCGACGGTCAGCGAGCCGATGACGGCGCCTTCGCGAACGAGCGGCACCCCGACCGCGTCGGCGTACTCCTCGGCCGCGTTCAGGTCGCGCATCGATGGCGGAAAGTCGGGCCGCCGGTAGGGCGACATGCGCACGAGCCGGCCGTCCCTGATCGCGCGGCCGGCCGGCCCGGTCCCCGGCTCGATGGTGCGGCCCACCGACCCGGCGCTCCCCTTCTCCGCCCGCACCACGTACGCGCCCGACGCCCGCTCGATCACGGTCAGGCCGACCAGGTCGGCGGAGATCACGCCGTCGAGCGCCGCGACACACAGCGGGTACAGTTCCTCGACCGACAGGACGCCGCTGATCCGGCCCGAATACGAGACGAGCCGGCGCAGGATGGCCGCCCGCTCCGCCAGCGAGCGGCGTTCCGCCGCGAGTGCCCGCGCGGCGCCGTCCCGCTCGCTCGTGGCCGCCGCCACGGCCGCCGCGGTCGCCGCGGTGAGCCCCATGAAGACCACGACGTAGAAGACGCTCGCCTCGTGGCTCGTCCCGACGAACGGGCCGAGACCGCGGTCGGTGGCCGCGACCGCGAAGACCGCGACGACCATGCTGGCGAGCGCGGTCCCCCGCGGGCCGACGCGGAAGGCGACCCAGACGAGCACGGGGATCACCGGGAACGCGACGGCCTCGCCGGATGCGCGCAGGTCGAAGACGTCGAAGAACAGCACGGCGGCGACAGCCGCGGCGCTCACCAGGGCGATGGCACTCTCGAGCGGCCGGTCCCGGATCTGGTCGACGACCGGCCGGCTGAACCACGAAAGCAGGACGGAGCCGATCACGAACGTCGAGCCCGCATCCGCCATCGTCCAGATGGACCAGTCGAGGACCAGGCGTGAGCCCGTGACCCCGTCGGCGGCGAGCCCGGCAAGCCCGACCGTGGCAGCGATCGCCCCGGCGGCAACGGCGGCGATCACGAGGAGGGGAACGTCGATCAGCCGGTCGAGCTGGGGTCGGAGACCGGCGCGGCGGAGGAGTGCGACGCCGGCCGTGGGGCCGGCGGTGGACGCAACGGCCAGGAGGGCGGCAGGAACGGCCGGTATCCCGACCACGACGTTCGCGACGAGCGCGCCGACGAGCACGCCGGGCCACAGCGCCGGCCCCCAGAGCAGCATCGCGGCCAGTGCCAGGCCCGCGGGATGCCAGGCGGGGACGGTGCGCCCGTCCAGGATGTCGGTCAGCGCCGCCAGCCGGTCGAGGAACACGTAGGCGGCCGCCAGGCCGCCGGCCCGCAGGACGATGGAGCCGGGGGCACGGCCGGCGAGGCGGAGGATCCGCTCGGGGAGGCGCGCGTCGGTCCGGGGAAGGGCGCGTGTCATCGGCACGCAAGTGTGGCGCCCCCACCGGCCGCCTGCACGGCCGACTCGCACGCCGCGGTCAGCGCTCGAGCGTCAGCAGGGCGGCGAGCGCGGCGGCGACGCTGGCCGCGACCCCGAAGGCCAGGGCCGCGTCGAGCGAGCTCGCCACGAGCCACCCGCCGATCAGCGATCCGAACGGGCCGCCGAGTCCGTTGAGCGCCATCGAGACGGCGAACGCCCGGCCCATCCAGGCCTGGTCGGTGCGGCGCTGCCGCAGGGTCATGAGCGCGATGTCGACCGGCCCGTTGAGCATGCCCACCAGGAGCGCGGCGAGGAGCACGGTCCAGATCCCGGGCCAGACCACGGGCAGCGCGAGCGCGACCGCCATGCCCGCCATCGGCCAGGCGATGAGCCCGCGCTCGATGCCGCGCGTGTCGACGCGCCCGACGAGCAGCGTGGCGGCCATGCCGCCGACGGCCATCACCGCCCAGACCGCGCCGACCACGGCCGGCGGCTGGTGGAACCGGTCGAGGACCATCACCGGGATCGCGATCTCGATCATGCCGAACCCGAGGTTCAGGACGGAGATCGAGAGCGCCAGGCTGCGCAGCGTCGCGTTGTGCCAGACGTAGAGGAGCCCGTCGCGCGCGTCGAGCAGCAGCCGGCCGCCGCTCGGCTCCGCGATCCCGGGTTCGGGCACCCGCGACATCGCCGCGGCGGCGAGACCGAACACGGCGGCGATCGCGATGAGGGTGGGCGGCCCACCCCACACCTGGACGAGGGCCGCCGCCAGCGGAGGCGCGAGCAGCGTCGCGACCACCCACGCATTCGAGTCGGCCGCGTTCGCCCGCTCCCAGAGGTGCTCGGGCACGATGACGGGAAAGACGCTGCGGACGCCACTGGCGCTCAGCGGCTCGGTCAGCGACGCCACCGCGACGATGGCCACCAGCAGCACGGGCGGCAGCCGGTCGGCCAGCGCGAGGATCCCGATGAGGCCGAGAGCCGATCCGGCCACGAGGTAGTCCACGATGACCAGGCGGATCCGGCCGTAGCGATCGAGGAGCGCCCCCGCCACGGGGCTGGCGACGATGCCCGGGAACAGCATCGCGAACCCGACCGCGCCGGCGATCGCCGGGGAGCCGTAGTGGGCGAGCGCGAAGAGCACCATCGCCACGGCCCACATCGACCCGCCGATGCGGGCGACGGTCATCCCGACGAGGATGCGGCCGAGCGACGGGACGCCGAGCAACGCTCGGTACGAGCGGTCGACGGGCGTGGCGGCCATCTCGGGCGGGACGCTAGCAGGCGTCTCCACCGGCGCCAGAGCCGAATCGATCCCCGGCGCATGCCGGTGCACCGGTCCGGGATCCGCGGGCGTCGCGGGCAGGGCGTCCGGCGGGCGTTCAGCCCCCGAACAGGCGCGCCACGGAGGGCGACGTGCAGCTCTGCCCGAGGCAGCCGAGCCCCCAGGCGTCCTCGATCGTGCGCAGGATCGCGTAGTGGTGCAGGAGCTGCGGGTCGACGCTCCCGGGCTTCACGAGCGGGCTGACGACCGCCGTGGCGATCCTTCCTCCCCCGTAGGCGTTCGTGGTGCCCTCGTCCCAGGTGATGAAGAGGACGCTGTCGGCGAAGGCGGCGCTGTCGACGATGCGCGGCACGAAGGCGGCGAGGAAGGCGTCGCCGGTCGCCGTCGAGCAGTCGTGCATGTCGTTGCACAGGTTCGGGATGATGAGCTCGAAGTCGGCCGCGGCGGGGCTGAAGTGGGCGAAGTCGGTGATGTTCGCGCAGCGCGCCGGATCGCCGCTGATGTCGGTGAAGCTGATGGCGGGCTCGTGCTTGCGCGCGTACGTGCCCGCCCCGTCCGGGCCGCCCGAGGCAGCGTATCCCGTGTAGCAGCCCCCCGGCACGTTCTGGGCGAAGACGCGCCAGGTGCGCCCGTGGGCCGCCAGCTGGTCGACGAGGTTGCGCGCGCCGAGGTTGTACACCCCGTCGGAGCTGACCCCCTGCGTGGAGCCGCTGAACAGCGCGATGTAGTTGGGCTCGGAGGGATGGGTCTCGCCGAACATGTCCGTCAGGCTCGCGTAGCGATGCAGGAGGCCGTTCAGGTACGGCGCCGCGGGGTTGTCCACGATGTCCGCGTAGCCGCGGTTCTCCATCACGATGACGTAGACATGGGCGAAATCCGGGACGCCGGCCGCGGACGTCGTCGCTGCGGGCGCCGACGTGGCACCGAGGGACGGCGAGGCCAGGGGCGGGGCGGCAGGAGACGTGCCGGCGACCGCCGAGGCCGGCGGGGCGGGCGACGACGGCGTCGCGGCGGAGGCCGTCCCGGGTGGGGCGGCCGTCCCCCCGCTCGGCGGGACGGCCGTCGTGCCGCAGGCGGCGACCAGCAGCGAGACGGCGACCAGGGAGGCCACGAGCTTCCGCGCGTTCACGGGCCGCATCGTATGCCGGCGGCCCCGGGCGGCGCCTCGAATCGGGTCTTCTACCGCGAGAGGGCGAGCCCGGCGGCGAAGGCGAGCGAGTAGAACAGCGTCAGCCGGGCCGTCGCGCCCAGCACCGGGTTGAGGCGGCTCGGGTCGACGTCGCGGGCGACCGCCCGAGCGACGGGCACGGCCAGCGGCAGCGTCACCAGTGGGAGCAGCACCGCCGGGCCGCGCGTGGTCGCCAGGGCCGGCGGGACGAGATAGGCCACGGACACGAGCGCGGCCAGTTCGATCCTGGTCGCCGTCGGACCGAGGATCACGGCCAGCGTCCGCTTGCCGGCCGCGCGGTCGGTGGCGATGTCCCGCAGGTTGTTCACGACCAGGATCGCGGCGATCAGCGTCCCGACCGGCAGGGCGGCGACGACGTACAGGCCCTCCACGCGGCCGGTCTGCAGGTACGCCGTGCCGATGACGGCGACGAGCCCGAAGTAGACGAAGACGAACGGCTCCCCCAGGGCGTGGTACCCGTAGGGCCATGGACCGCCCGTGTAGGCGAGCGTGGCGACGACGGCGCTCGCGCCGACGACGAGGATGAGCGGCCCGCCGATGACGGCCAGCGCGACGCCGACCAGCCCCGCCGCGACCAGCACCGCCGCGATGCCGCGCTCGACCTCGCCGGCGCCGATCAGCCCACCCGCGACGACCCGCGTGGGGCCGAGCCTGTCCGGCCGGTCGGCGCCGCGGCGGAAGTCCGACAGGTCGTTGGCGAAATTCGCCGCGACCTGCAGCAGCACGGCGACGACGAGACACAGCAGGGCGGCGACGAGGCGGATGGGCGCGCCGCCCGCCAGCGCGGCACCGATCCCCACCACGACGCCGCTGGCCGAGGCGGGCAGCGTGGCGGGACGCGCGGCCAGCAGCCACGCGTGCCATGCCGGCCATCGCTGCACCTGTTCCCGTGTCTGCGTCACGTCTGCTCACGCTGCACCAGCGCGCGGAATCCGGCAAGTGCCGACCGGCGCCGGTCCGGCGCGCGCCTGCGCCCGCGCGACGCGCAGCTCCCGCACGCCACAGCCTCCCTCGCCCGGGCCGGGCATGCGCGGCGAGCGGCCGCCCGGTAGCCTGTGGTCGATGCCTGCGCCCCGCCGCCTCCGACCTTCCCGCGCGCCCCGATCCGTTCGCGCCGGAGCGGCCGTCGCATGAGCCGTCGCGCGCTGCTGCTCTTCCTGCTGATGTCCCTGATC
>JAJYGK010000181.1 GCA_021790715.1 Chloroflexota bacterium | reverse complement strand
TGGTCGCCCGGCCAGCGTCTGGGAGGGCCGACGAGCAGGGCGGGGGAGCCCGGCAGGGCCGGGCCTGCTCGTTCCACGCTCGCCCGGCACCGTCCGGGGCAGTTCCGGGCAGACACGAGGGCGATCGGCGCCGAGCGAGGCTCTCCACGCGCGTCAGGCCGTGTGTACCACCACGGAGCGAGGTGCCCAACGCGGCAATCGGGTGGAACGGCGGTTATCACCACGGCGGCTGGTACCCAACACGGGAGGGCGTCGAGCGCCTACCCGGGAGGCCAGGTCATGAAGCGGCCGCCGAGCACGTGGAAGTGGAGGTGCGCCACGGTCTGGCCGCCGTTCCGGCCTGCGTTGGACACGACGCGGAACCCGCTGTCCGCGACGCCCTCCCGGCGGGCGACCTCCCCGATCGCGGCGAAGATGCGGGCGAGCAGCGGCCCCTCGCCGTCGGCCACGTCCATGACGGAGGCGAGGTGGCGGCGCGGCACCACCAGCACGTGGACGGGGGCGCGCGGGGCGATGTCGCGGAACGCGAGCACCTCGTCGTCCTCGTAGACGACCGTCGACGGCAGCTCGCCGTCCGCGATCGCGCAGAACATGCACCGTCCGTCCGCCACGCCATCCTCCCGTCACTTCGTGCGCGGTATCGTGCCTTCGTGCGCGGTATCGTGCCACCGATGCTCGCCCACCTGCCGACACCGCTCGAGCCCGCCGATCGCCTGGGCCGCGCGATCGGGCTCGCGCCCGGCCGTCTCTGGGTGAAGCGCGACGACCTGACGGGCCTCGCGACCGGCGGCAACAAGGCCCGCAAGCTCGAGCTCCTCGTGGCCGATGCGCTCGCACGGGGCAGCCGGGTGCTCGTGACGGCCGGCGGGCCCCAGAGCAACCACGCGCGCATGACGGCCGCGGCGGCCGCGCGCGCCGGCCTCGGGTGCGTCCTCGCGTTCAACGCCGATCCGCCGCCTGCGGCCGAGGGCAACCAGCTGCTCGACCGGCTCCTGGGCGCCGTGCTGCGGTTCGTCGGGCCGGTGCCGATGGAGGCGCTGAACGACATCGTCGCGCGCATCGGCGCGGAACTCGACGCGGCGGGCCGGCCGGCCTACGTCGTGCCCGTGGGAGGCTCCTCGCCGCTCGGCGCGAGCGCGTACGTCACGGCGGCGGACGAGATCGTGGCGGACCTCGGCCACGATGACGTGCTCGTCGTCACCGCCACCGGCTCCGGGGGAACGCAGGCCGGACTGGCGGCGCGTCTCGGGCACCGCCGCGTCCTCGGCGTGGACGTCGGCGCGCTCGCCGATCCGGCGCCGGTCGTGCGCGGGCTGGCTGCCGACGTGGCCGCGCTCGTCGGCCTGGCCGCACCGGCGGGGGAACCCCGGCTGTTGCGCGACCAGGTCGGCGACGGATACGGGGCGCCGACCGAGGGCACGCGCCGCGCGGTCCGCCTCGCGGCCCGGACGGAGGGCCTGATCCTCGATCCCGTCTACTCGGGGAAGGCACTGGCCGGGCTCATGAGCCTCGACCCATCGGTCCTCGACGCGCGGGCCGTCGTGTTCCTGTCGACCGGCGGCGTGCCCGCGCTGTTCACCTCCCGTTATGCCGGCTGGCTGGCGGCGGACGAGGACGACCCGACGGGACCCCCGCCCTTCTGAACGGCCGGGCGAACCGACCCTGCGGACGGGTGCCGCTCCGGCCGGGCATACCCACCCCGAGGGCGGCACCGCTCGGGCCGGGCGCAGAGACCCCGGCGCCGGCCATTGCTCAGGCCGGTCGTTGCGCCTCCAGCGCGACCCAGTCGCCCTCCTCCCAGCGCCGCCCCAGCTCGAAGCCGGCGCGCGAGAACGCCTCCCGCACCTCCCCCTCGCGGGGGGCGATGATCCCGCTGGCCAGGATCCGTCCGCCCGGCGATGGTGGCCCCCCGGGCGATCCGGGGGCAGGCGGGCGCGTTTCGGCGTGGAGCAGCGCGGCCAGCGGGACCAGGACGGACGCGACGAGGTTCGCGAGCACCAGGTCGAACGGTCGCTCGCCGGTCGGCACGGAGCCCTCGTGTGCCCGGATCACGCGCGCAAGCCGGTTGCGGCGTGCGTTCGCGGCCGTCGCGAGCGCCGCCAGCGGGTCCGTGTCGACGCCCAGCACCCCGGCCGCGCCCAGGCGCGCCGCGGCAAGCGAGAGGATCCCCGAACCGGAGCCGACGTCGAGCACGCGCGTCCCTGCGACCAGCCCGTCCCGGTCCCACGCCTCGAGACCGAGGAGGCACAGGCGCGTGGTGGGGTGCAGGCCGGTGCCGAACGCCGCGCCGGCGTCGAGGACGAGAGGCAGCTCCCCGGGACGCGGCCGGTACCGCCGCCACGCCGGCCGCACGACGAACCGGTCGCCGATCCGCAGGAGCGGAAAGTGGGCGCGCCCCTGCGCCGCCCAGTCGGCCTCGCGGACGACCGTCGTCTGCAGCTCGCCGATCGGCCGCAGGTCGAACGCCTGCAGGTGGCCGAGTGCGGTTCGCACGCGCTCGATCGCATCGGCGGTCGCGGCGGCGCCGGCGTCGGGCAGCCAGGCGCGCATCAGCACCGGCCGCGCCGTGTCGAGCGCGACGGCCAGCCCCTCGTCGAGCAGCTCGAATCCGGGCTCGATGCTCACCCCGCCCGGGGCCTCGCGCGACAGGATCGCGCCGACGGTCTCCACGGCCTCGTGGTCGACCGCCACCGCGAGCTCGAGCCAGTCGGCCGGCGGCGCGGGACTCGTGGTCCTGGCGCTCAGCTGATCGCGTCCTTGACCCGGTCGAGGATGCGGCCGGGCTTCGCCGGCCGCTCGCCCGACTCGGCCGCGAGCGCCTCGAGCAGTTCCCGCTGCCGTTTCGACAGCTTCGTGGGCACGCGCACGTCGACGCGGACGTGGAGGTCGCCGCGCACGCCCGTCCGGCGCAGGTGCGGCACGCCGCGGCCGCGGAGCCGGATCTCGGCGCCCGGCTGCGTGCCGGACTTGATCTCGACCTCCTCGTCGCCCTCGGCGGTCGGCACCGTCACCCTGGCGCCCAGGGCGGCCTGGGTGATCGACAGCGGCAGGTCGTAGTACAGCTCCGTGCCGTCGCGGCGGAGCGCGGGATGCTCCTCGACGTGGACCGCCACGTACAGGTTGCCGGCCGGGCCGCCGCGCGGCCCCGCCTCGCCCTCGCCCGTCAGGCGCACCTGGTGGCCCTCGTCGATCCCGGCCGGGATCGACACGCGCAGCTTCCGCCGCCGCTGCACGCGGCCCTCGCCGCGGCACTCGTGGCAGGGCGTCTCGACGATGCTCCCCTCCCCGTGGCACCTGGGGCAGACCGTGACGTTGACCATCTGCCCGAGCATCGTGCTGCGCACCTGGCGGACCTCGCCGAGCCCGTTGCACTGGGGGCATCGCGTCGACGCGGATCCCGGCTCGGCACCCGTGCCGGAGCAGGTCGGGCAGCGGTCGAGGGCGGTGAACTCGATCTCCTTCTCGGCCCCGCGGATCGACTCCTCGAACGTGATGCGCAGGTCGTAGCGGAGGTCCGACCCAGCCGGCGGCCGCGCACGGCGCGCCTGCGCCCCGCCGGCCCCGCCGCCGAAGAACGCATCGAACAGGTCGCCGAACCCCTGGAACCCGCCGAACGGCCCGTATCCCTCGGGGCCGCCGTTGCCGACCCCGGCCCGCCCGAACATGTCGTAGGCACGCCGCTGCTGGGGATCGGAGAGGACCTGGTAGGCCTCGTTGATCTCCTTGAAGCGCTCCTGGGCAGCGGGATCCTGGTTGACGTCCGGGTGCCACTGCTGGGCGAGCTTGCGAAAGGCGCGCTTGATCTCGGCGTCCGGAGCGTCCCGCGGTACGCCGAGGACGTCGTAGTAGTCCCGACTCGTGGCCATGCGCATCGAAGTATATGGAAGGCGGCCGTCGACCCCCCGGGCCGCGGCGCGCGGCCGCGCATGCGGCGCCGACGGCCTTTCGCAGACGCCGCACCGGACCGGGCCGCGTCGCCGCACGGATCCGCGGGCGCCCGCGGCAGGCCCGGCGGCACTGCCGAACCCGGCCCACGTCGCCGGCCGACGTGTCTGCGCGGCCCCCGCCAGACGCTACCATCGACGCCGTGCCCGAAGCCCTGTCGGTGTCGGCGCCGGTCGCGCGCCGCTTCCTCGTCCTGCGCCACTTCCTGGCTCCGCCCCGGGCCCTCCCGCCCGGGCCCGAGAGCGTGCTCGCGGTCGTCGACCGTCTCGGCTCGCTGCAGTTCGACCCCCTCGCGGTGGCCGGCCGGAACCACGACCTGGTGCTGCATGCGCGCGTCGCCGGCTACCGCCCGGAATGGACCGACGACCTGCTGTACCGGCGCCGGCTGCTGTTCGAGGCGCTCAACAAGGGCCTGAGCATCCTCCCCTCCCGCGAGCTGCCCTGGTACCGGCACACCTGGGATCGCCATGCCCGCCGCCACGAGGGCGGCATCTTCGCCGAGCACTCGGACGCGGTCGATTCGATCCTCGGGCGGTTGCGCGCCGACGGCCCGCTCTCCTCGCTCGACTTCGGGCGCGAGGGGCCGATCGACTGGTACTGGGGGCCGACCAGCCGCGTGCGCGCCGTCCTCGAGGCGCTCTCGGAGGCCGGCATCATCGGGCTGGCGCGGCGCGACGGCAACCGCCGCTACTACGACCTGATCGAGCGCCTGCAGCCCGCGGAGCTGCTTGACCAGCGCGTCCCGGAGGAGGAGCAGGTGCGGCACCGGCTGCTCTCGCGGTTCCGCGGCCACGGGCTGCTCGCCGCGACCGGCGGGGCGGAGCTGTGGGGCGGGACCGTGCCGAGGTCCGACGATGGCCGGGCCGACGGCCGCCGCCGCGTGGAGCTGGTGGCCGAGCTGGTCGACCGCGGCGAGCTGACGCCGGTGCGCGTGGACGGCGTGCGGCAGCTGCGGCACGTCGTGACCGACGAGCTGCCGGTGCTCGCGCAGGCTGGGCGCGAGGTGGATGCGGCGCTCGGCCCGGGTGGCACGCCGCCCGGCGCGGCGCTCGTCGCCCCACTCGATCCACTGGCCTGGGACCGCGACCTGCTGCGATCGCTCTTCGGGTTCGAGTACGTCTGGGAGGTCTACGTGCCGCCGGCGAAGCGCCGCTGGGGCTACTACGTCCTCCCCGTGCTCTTCGGGGACCGGCTGGTGGGACGCATCGAGCCGCGGGTCGATCGCGCCGCGCGACGCATCCGCATCCTTGGGGCCTGGTGGGAGGACGGCTTCGATCCGCTCGCCGAGCCGGGCTTCGTGCCCGCGTTCGCGGGCGCGCTCCGCGACTACGCGGCATTCGGCGGGGCGACGGCGGTCACCTGGCCGCGCACGAGGTCGGCGCGCGCGCTCGCGCGGGCCGTGGCAGATGCCGCGGGCACGACCAGCGCGCGGGGAACGGCCGGTGTGCGGGGCACGACCGGCGCGCGGGGCACGGCCGGTGTGCGGGACACGACCAGCGCGCGGGGCACGACGTTGGTCCCGCGGCCGCGCTCCGCGGCAGACCCCACATGACCGCGCCCCGGCCCCGGCGCGTGTGGATCCCCGTCGTCGCCGCGTTCGTCGTCGGGGCGATCGCCTACGCCGGCCTCTACTGCTTCCCGCCCATCTCGATCGCGTACGCCCACGAGTTCGGCATCAGCCGCACGCTGGCGGTGACGCCGTGGACCGTCTTCCTGCTCGTCACGGGGCTCTCGAGCCCGCTCCTCGGTCGCGCCTACGACGTCATCGCCGACCGCTGGCTGCTCGCGGCGGGCATGCTGCTGATGGTCGCCGGCTGGGGCGTCGCGGTCCTCGCCACCGACGTCGGCCTGCTCGTGATCGCCTACGGGATCCTGCTCGCGGTCGGGCTCGAGCTCGTGTTCGTGGGCACGACGACCGCGATCGCGCGCCGCTACGCGGGCGTCACCGGCCTCGCGCTGGGGATCGCGTACGCGGGACCCGGCGCCGGCGTGGCGATCGCGCTTCCGCTCGTGACCCCCGCGATCCAGTCGATCGGCTGGCGCGAGATCCTGGCGGTCTTCGCCGTCCTCTCGCTCGCCGGGCTGCCGTTCGTCTGGCTCATGACGACCGGCCCGGCGATCCTCGTCCCGGCACGCCGGGCGCACCACCCCGAGGGATCGGCCTCCCCGCACGGGGCGTCGCATGCGCGGACCGGCCCCGCCGAGCCGCCCGGGCTCCACGAGACGTCGGCGCCCGGTGCGGTGGGAGCCTCCCGCGAGGTGGCGCCGGCGGGCGACCAGGGCCGTTCGGACACCGTCCGGCGCACGCTGCGGACGGGCCGCTTCTGGATCCTCTTCGTCGGCGCGGTGGCGATCGGCGCGATGGACGAGGGCGTCTACCAGACCTTCCTGCCGCACGCCGTGCGCCAGGGGATCCCCGCCGCCGTCGCGGCCCAGGGGCTGGCGGCCGAGTCGATCGCGTACATCGCCGGCCAGCTCGCCGGCGGTGCCCTGTCGGACCGCTTCGGGCGCCGCTCCGTCGGCATCGCCTCGCTGCTGGTGGCCGGGCTGGGCGCGACGGCCGCGTTCGCCGGCACGAGCTCGACGGCCGCGCTCGCCATCGCCGGCGTGATCCTGAACGGCTTCGGGATGGGCTCCACGATCGCGCTGCGCTCGGCGGCCTTCAGCGACGTCTTCGGCGGCCCGAACTTCGGGTCGATCTTCGGCGTGCTCGCGATCGCGTACCCGTTGGGCGGCATCCTGCCGATCGAGCTGGGCGGAATCAGCGTCGACCGGCTGGGCACTTACTGGCCCGTCTACTGGCTCGTCATGCTCGCGGTCGTCGTCTGGGCGGTCGCGCTGCTCGTCGCCGGCCCGCGGCGGCACGGGCTGCGGGCCCGGCTGCACGGCTCGCCCGCCCCGCCGGCGGTCACCGGCTAGCAAAGCCGGCCGCGGGAGCGGGTCGCGAGTCGCGAGTCGCAGGGCTATGCGACCTCGCGCCGGATGGTGGCGGCGGCCAGCACGACGAAGAGCGCGGCGATGACGACGAGGACGGCCAGGTCGAGCTGCACCCCGGACGCCGAGAGGCCCCGTCCCTGGATCATGATCTCCCGGAGCCCGTCGGCCGCGTAGGTCAGGGGCAGCGCCCGCGCGACCGGCTGGAGCGGCCCCGGCAGCGTCTCGATCCGCCAGAAGATCCCGGACAGGAGCCCCTGCGGCACGATCACGATCGGGATGAACTGGAGGATCTGGAACTCGGTCCGGGCGAACGTCGAGATGAAGATCCCCAGGCTCACGGCGCCGATCGCGAGCAGCAGCGCGACCAGGAACGCCAGCAGCGGGCTCCCCGCGCTCGGCACGGCGAGCCCGATGGTGAACGCGCCGAACGGCCCGATCGCGGGCACGTCCACCCGCATCAGGGTGAACGCCATCAGCACGATCACCTGGAGCGTCGCGAAGATCCCGAACCCGAGCGTGTAGCCGAGCACGATCTCGCCCTTCGTCACGGGCGTCGCGAGCAGCCGCTCGAGCGTGCCGCCCACGCGCTCGCGCAGGAAGCTGATGCCGGTCAGGATGAAGACGAGGAAGTAGACGAAGAACCCCACGAAGAACGGCGACAGGGCATCGAAGGGATCGGCGTTGGCCGTCCCGTACACCGTCGCGTGCTCGATGCGCGGCGCGCCGGGCGAGCCGGGCACGGCCGACGCGATCGCGGAGACCAGCAGCTGCTGCACCTGCCCGACCTCGCCGCCCTCGGTCGGCGCGTTCGCCCCCTGCGTCATCACGACCAGGTGGACGCCCTGCCCCGTCGCGAGGCCGGAGACGGCGTCGGCCGGGATCACGAGCACGACGTCGAGGCGGTCGTCCTCGAGCTCGCTGCGCGCGGCCGCGTCGGTGATCGTCCCGGCCGGGACATCGACGAGGGCCGCGTCGGCCGCCGGCCCGCCGCGGGTCGCGATGACGACCTGCGCGATCCTCGCTCCGGCGGCTCCCGCGTCGTTCACGATGCCGAGCCGGACGGGCGTCGCCTGCTGGTCGCGCAGCACCCACCCGAGCAGCGCGGAGAGCACGATCGGCACGACGAAGATGAGCGCCAGCGTCCGGCGATCCCGCCGGAACTGGGCGACGATGCGGCGGACCAGGGCCGTCACCCGGCGCACGCTCATGCCGCCGTCTCCGTCCCGTCGCCGGCGAAGCGCAGGAACGCCTCCTCCAGGTTGTCCGTGCCGGCCCGGCGGCGCACTTCGGCGCCCGAGCCCCGCGCGATCACCCTGCCGGCACGGATGAACAGCAACTCGTCGCAGCGGTCCGCCTCGTCCATGACATGGCTCGAGACGAGCAGCGTGGCCCCTCCGGCGGACAGGGAGCGGAAGTGCGCCCAGAACTGCACGCGAAGGGCGGGATCGATGCCGACCGTGGGCTCGTCGAGGACGACGATCGGCGGACGATGGACGAGCGCGCACGCCAGCGACAGCCGGCGCCGCATCCCGCCCGAGAGCTGCAGCACCGGCGTGCCGGCGCGGCCGTCGAGCTCGACCACGCGCAGCGTCTCCAGCAGTCGCTCGCGGTCGAAGCTCCCGTACAGGCCCGCGAAGAAGCGGATGTTCTCCCACACCGAGAGCTCCGGGTAGATCCCGTCGGCCTGCGGCATGTAGCCGATCCGGGCGAGCAGCTCGCGCGAGGGCACCCGCCGCCCGAGCACCGTCGCCTCGCCGGAGGTGGGGCGCGCGAGCCCGACGAGGAGGCGGATCAGCGTGGTCTTGCCCGACCCGTTGGGCCCGAGCAGGCCGTAGATGCGCCCGGGCTCGAGCGACAGGTCCACGCCGTCCACGGCGCGGATCGGCCCGAACGTCTTGACGAGACCGCGGGCCTCCAGCGCGGGGACGTCTTGCCGCGCCGGTCCGTCCGGACCGACGTCGCCGGGCACGGCGCGAGCGGTCGGCGGTTCCGCCGGTGGGTCCGTCCTGGTCGTGTCGGTCATCCCTTCCCTCGATCCGCCCCTGCTGCCCGGCTCGTCCCCTTGACGTTACAGTACATACTCCATCGTATGTCAAGCCCAGCGAGATCCGCATCGGGGTCCGCGACCCGGGAGCGCATCCTCCGCGCGGCGGAGCAGGAGCTGGCCGGGACGGGACGCCTGACCCTCGTCGGCGTCGCCGCCCGCGCCGGCCTGTCCCGCCAGGCGATCCACTACCACTACCGAGGCCTGCCGGCGCTCCGCGAGGCGCTCGCGGCCGCGGGCCGGGTGGCGCAGGGTTCGACGCCCGACACGCGCGACCGGATCCTCGACGCCGCCGTCCGGGTGCTGTCCAGGCCGTGGGCGCGCGCGGGCATCGACGAGATCGCGGGCGAGGCGGGCCTCACGAAGGGCGCCGTCTACCACCACTTCGCCGACCGGGCCGCGCTCCTGCGCGCCGTCGCCGAGCGCGTCACGCCGACGGCGGAGGAGTTCGCGCCGCTCGCGGACACGGACGGACTCGACGATCGAGCGGCGCTCGCGGTGCTGCTGCGCACGTACCGCGCCGCGGTCGCCGCCCGCGCCGACCTGGTGCGGAACCTGGTGATCGCCAGCCGCGACGACCCCGATCTCGTGGCCGTCATGGCGCGGGCGATGATCGCGCGCATGGCGCCGTTGCTGCTGGCCTGGTACCGGCAACGGGCCGCCCGGGGCGGGTTCCGGGACGTGCCGCCCTCCCTCGCGTTCCAGGCCCTCTTCGGCCCCGTCTTCGCACAGATCGTCTTCGGGCCGTTCCTCGAGGAGGTGCTGGCGGAGGTCGGCGGCCGACCGGTCGCGGAGGACGCCGAGGCGTACGCGGACCTGCTGCTCCACGGCCTCGGCGCCACGGGGCGGGTCATCGAAGAGGGCCCGTGAACCACCGCATGCGACGCCAGGCGGCGAGGTCCCGGGCTCCGCTCATCCCGCGCCGTCAGGCGGCAGGACCGGGCGCCGTCCCGCGTCAGCCGGCCACCGGCACGCCCGCCACGCCGTGGACGTCCTCCCAGCGGCGCGGGTCGACGGGCCGCAGCAGCAGGGCCGCCGCGGCGAACAGCACCACGCCCGCCGCGAGCGCCATGCGCGGGCCCAGGCCGAACGAGGCGGCGTTGAAGATCGCCGCGAGCAGGCCCCCGATCAGGAGCGCCGCCGGCGTGGACATCGAGTTCACGACGTTGCTGATCCCCATGTACCGGCCGGTGGTCTCCTTCGGGATGATGTCGGTCATCAGGGCCCAGTCGACGGCCACGAACGTCCCGAAGCCCGCCCCGACCAGCAGCACCGACAGGCCCGCCAGAGGGAAGATCGCCTGCACGGGTCCCTCCGATCCGCCGACGGTGGCCACCACGATCGATGGAT
Organism: Chloroflexota bacterium; assembly: GCA_021790715.1. Lineage (GTDB taxonomy): Bacteria > Chloroflexota > Limnocylindria > Limnocylindrales > CSP1-4 > JAJYNJ01. The sequence continues at coordinate 427 of JAJYGK010000181.1, read as the reverse complement.
CACGGCCGGCGATCACGAGCGGCACCATGCCGGCGGCGCTCATGACGCAGGCGGCGTAGATCATCGTCTTGCGGCCGAGGCGGTCCGAGAGCAGGCCGGACGGAAACGCGGCGAGGCCGTTCATGACCGCCACGAGCGCGCTCACGATGACGACGGCGAGGGCCCCCTCCCCGGCCGACAGGCCGATCGAGTCCCGCATGTAGAAGACGGCCATGCCGGTCAGCATCGCGCCGCCGGTGAGGAAGCAGCCCCGCGAGCCGAGCAGCCAGAGGTAGCTGCGGTGGGACAGCACGTCGCGGAACGTGTTGCGGACCGACTCGCCGACGCTGGCGCCGATCCTGGGCGGGGCGATCCCGGGCGGCTCGCGCACCGTCAGGACCGTGGCCAGCATCGTGGCCAGCTCGAGCACGGCCACGGCCGCCAGGCC
>JAJYGK010000013.1 GCA_021790715.1 Chloroflexota bacterium | reverse complement strand
GCGCGTCCTGGTTCGCGACCCGGCCGCCCAGCGCGACGAGGCGATCCTCGGCGGTGGCGCGGGCCGGGCCGGCGGTCGTGACGGAGACGGCGACCTCCGGGCCCGCGGGTCCCAGGGCGGTCAGCAGGTCCGACGCAGCGGAGGCCCCGCTCGAGGCCCCCAGCGCGGCGGCGTGCTCGCGGGCGGACGGAACGACCAGCGCCAGGCCCCCGCGCAGGACCGGTGATTCACCTGCAGGCCGGAAGGGGACGATTCGCGCGGACGGAGTTGCCGCCCCGACCGCCCCCGCCGCGAGCGGCGGCGGCACGAGCAGGGCGACAAGGGCGGCGACCGCGAGCGCGAGCGATCGGTTCCGTCCCACCAGCTTCTCCCGGAGGGGACGCATCGGGCCGGCCGTGGTTCGGCGCTGCGTGCGTTCCCCGCTGGAGGATAGCCGGTGGGCGGCCGGTCACGCCATCAGCCACCCGCGCTCGCGGGATCCGTTCCCAGGAGCATCCGCATGAGGATCTCCGGCGCCTCGTTGCTCTGGCGCGCGACGAGCCGGACGATCCGCCCGGGATCGCCGCGCGTCGCCCGCAGCTGGCGGGCCGGCAGCCCGGGCCAGAGCGCGCGTGCCCGCGCCATGAGCACCTGTGCCGCTCCCTCGACGATCGCGCCCCCGGCGACCGGGCCCGACGCGGCGAACGGGGTCGCGCGCGCATCGCTGCGCGCGTGGAGCCGGGCGCTGCGACTGCCGCCCGGACCGCCCTGCGCGGGGATCCCGACGCGCCGGAAGCGCGATGCCGTGCGCGGATCGCCGGCGGCGGTGCGGGACGTGCCCGGCCCCGCGGGGGCCTCCCACCACGACGATCCGGGGCGCGCCATGTCGCCCGACCCGGCGCGGTCCGGCGTGCCCACCCCCCACTGGCCGATGTCGGCGGGTACGGCCATGATCGTCTCCGTGCCGTTCGGTCGCTGGCGGGAACGATGGCAGGCCCGGCCTTGCAGCGAGGTAACACGCGGCGAGCGGCCTTGCGGTCCCCTTGCAGACCCGGCCGCCGGCCGCGGTCACCAGAGCGGCTTGATGAGGAAGGGCTGGCGGTAGTCCTGCTTGATGCCGTAGTGCATCTGGAGGAAGTACTTGACGATCTCGGTTGACGGATTGCCGAGGCTGTTGGAGGTGTCGTACGTGAAGGCGAGGATCGCCAGCTGCGAGTCGGTCTTGGCGAAGTTGCCGGAAGGCGAGACGAAGCCCACGAACCACGAGTGGAACGGGAGGTGGCCGCCGATGCGGACCGTGCCGTACTGGGCCGTGCCGGTCTTGCCGGCCACGTAGAGGGGCATGTCGACGACGTTCCCGGTGTGCCGGATCACGACGGCCTCGCGGGCGGCCTCGCGGATATAGGTGAGCACCCACGACGGCACGTTGACCTGCCAGCGCAGCTTCGGGGCGAACGACTGGACGACCTGCCCGGTCGGCGAGAGGATTCCCTTCACGATCTGCGGCTGGTAGAGCTTGCCGCCGTTTGCCAGCGCGCAGTAGGCGTCGAGCATCTCGATGGGAGTCACCGCGTCGTAGCCCTGCCCGATGCCCGCCAGGTAGGTCTCGCCGGGATAGATGGGCTGCCCGAACGTCTGCATCTTCCAGGCATTCGAGGGCACGATCCCGCTCGCCTCCCCGGGCAGGTCGATCCCGGTCGGGGTGCCGAAGCCGAACTGGTGCGCGTAGTAGGCCATCCGGTCGATCCCCGCCAGGGCCGCCGCCTGGTAGAAGAACGTGTCGGAGGACTGCGCGTAGGCGCCCGCCACGGTGAGCGGCCCGAAGCCCACCCCGTTCCAGTCGCGGAAGGTCTGGCCATCGAGCGTGATGGACCCGTACGTCTGCAGCGTCTGGTTCGGTCCCAGCTTGTGGTCGGCCAGCACCGCGCTCGCCGTGACGAGCTTGTACGTGGAGCCGGGCGGGTAGATCTCGCCGATCGCGTGGTCCAGCAGCGGTTCGTAGGGGTTGTTGAGCAGCGCCTGGTAGGCCTGCGTTGAGATCCCCTGCTCGAACGTGTTGTCGTTGTACGTGGGCAGGCTGACCATCGCGAGAACCTGGCCGTTCTGGGGGTTCATCACGATGACGACCCCCTCCTTGAGCCCGGCCGTCTGCAGGCCCCATTCCAGCGCCTTCTGCGCCTGCTCCTGCATCGTCAGGTCGATCGAGAGCTGCAGCGTGTCGCCCGCCTGCGGCTGCTTCAGCGTCCCGAGCACCTGGACGGGCCGCCCGGTGGCGTCGCGCTCCACCTCCTGGACGCCGTACGTCCCGCGGAGCTGCTGCTCGTACTGCGCCTCCAGCCCGGCCTGCCCGACCATGTCGTTCGGGAGGTAGCCCTGCGACTGGAGGACCTTGAGCTCCGCCGCGCTGATCGGCCCCGTGTAGCCCAGGATCTGCGACAGCAGGGAGCCGTACAGGTAGTCGCGGCGCGAGTCCACCACCACCTGGACGCCCGGCAGCTCCAGGTGATCCTCTGCGATCAGTTCCGCGGTGGCGGACGAGACGTTCGTGGCGATCTTGACCCCGTCGAAGATGGCGCCCGCGTTCGCGTTGATCGTCTCGTTGATCTGGGTCGTCGAGATGCCGAGGAGCTGCGCCAGCTGGCTCACGACACCGCCGCGCTCGGGGTAGGGCAGGTCCGCCGGGATCACCTCGATCGCGTACGTGGGCACGTTCTCGACGAGCGGGTGGCCGTTCCGGTCGACGATGATCCCGCGCGTGGACTCGATCGGCTCCAGGGACGTCATGTTCGACTGGGCGGCCGCGTCGTACTGCGCGCCCTGCACGACCTGGAGGTAGGCGAGGCGGGCCGTGAACGTGCCCAGGATCAGCACCACCACCAGCCCGAACGCCACGAACCGCGCGGGAGAGCGCGGACGCCGGGACGGGTCGCCGACAGGGGTCATGGTGTGGCCGGAACGGACCCGGCCCGGAGGGTCGCTCGCATGAACGCCCGGCAGGATAGCCCGACCCGCCGAGCCGGGCCTTGCAGAACCATCTCACGCGGGGCGGCCGCCGCCGTGCGCCCGTGTCGGCATCGAAGTGGCCTCGCCGCGCGCACCGCTGCGGGATGCCTGGTGCCGAAGGTGGGGTTCGAACCCACACGCCGCTCGCGCGGCAGCGGAGTTTAAGTCCGCCGCGTCTGCCGGTTTCGCCACTTCGGCCCGGCGCGAGTCTAGGGCACCGACCGTCGGACGATGACCCGCCTCCCGCCCGGCGGTTCCCTCCGTCCGGCCGCGCCAGCGTCCAACCCCCGGTCTCGCCGCACGGGCAGCGCACGTGTCCGCCGAACGACGTAGCGTTGTTTCAGGATTGATACAGAATCGCGTCCGAACGTATGGCGGTCACGCATGCGCCGATCTGATACACGAGGAGCCATGGCAAGCCAGCACGGCAACGGTTGGACCAGGCGCCGCTTCCTGAAGGCCGCGGGCGGGGCGGTCGCCGGGGTCGCCGGGGTCGGGATCATCTACGAGGCGATCAACGCCGGCGGATCCGGGCAGGCCGCGCCGAGCGCCAGCCCCCGGACGCTCGCGCTCGCCCCCTCGGGGGCACCCACGGCGACGCCCGGCCCGACGGGAACGGCCGCCGCCGGCGGCACCGTAGCCCCGTTCCACAGCCGGCCGGACCTGGTCCCGCCCGCGCTGACGGTCGAGACGCAGCCGACCGCCGTCGCGCCCGGCTACGTCTTCTTCACCCCGAACAACGGAGGGGGCAGCGGGGGTCCCACGATGCTCGACAACTCGGGCGAGCTCGTGTGGATGCAGCCGATCCCGGGCAAGTACGTGACCGACTTCCGCGTCGTCACGTACCAGGGCCGGCAGGCGCTGGCCTGGTGGGAGGGCGACGTCAACGGGGGGATCGGCTCGGGCGAGCACGTGATCGCGGACACGTCCTACCGCGAGATCACCCGGGTCCAGGCGGCGAACGGCCGCAAGATGGACCTGCACGAGTTCCAGCTCACGCCCCAGGGAACCGCGCTGTTCTTCGCCGACGCGGCGGTCCCCGCCCCCGCCGTCGCCGGTGCCACCCCTCCCCCGTGGCCGGTGCTCGACTGCGCCATCCAGGAGGTGGACGTCGCGACCGGCAAGCTCCTCTGGGAATGGCACTCCATCGACCACATCGCGGTCGACGAGACGTACGTGCAGGGATCGCAGGGGCAGGTGCTCGACTACGTGCACACGAACGCGATCTCGATCGAGGACGACGGGACGCTGCTCGTCTCCGCTCGCAACACGTCGGCGATCTACAAGGTCGATCGCTCGACGGGCGAGATCGTGTGGCGGCTCGGCGGCCGTCGCAGCGACTTCCGGTTCGCCCTGGGCGCCACCTTCGGGTGGCAGCACGACGTGCGGCGGCGCTCCGACGGGACACTCACGATCTTCGACGACGAGTCGCCGCCCGTCCCGGCCCGCGGGATCGTGCTCCGGATCGACGAGACGGCCCGCACCGCGACGCTGGTCCGCGAGTACCGGCGCGCGCAGGCGAACCTCGTGCAGAGCCAGGGCAACGTGCAGGAGCTCGCCAACGGGAACGTCTTCGTCGGATGGGGCAGCACGCCGTTCTTCACGGAGTTCTCCCGGGACGGCACGGTCCTCTACGACGCGACCTTCCCGGGCGCCGTGCAGTCATACCGCGACTACCGCTTCGAGTGGATCGGCGAGCCCGCCGATTCCCCCACCGTGGCGGTCGAGCAGTCCGGAGACGGCCTGACCGTGTACGCGAGCTGGAACGGCGCGACCGAGGTCGCGACATGGGAGGTGCTCGGCGGCAGTGACGCATCGCACCTCTCGCGCCTCGGCGCTGCCACGCGGACGGGATTCGAGACCGCGATCGCGCTCGCCGGCTCGCAGCCCGTCGTCGCGGCCCGGGCCCTCGACGCGTCGGGCCGGATCCTCGGGACCTCCGCGACGATCGCGACGACGGCAGGCTGAACGGCGTTCCCCGGGGACGCCCCGGGGACGAGCCCGGAGGGCTGCGCCGGCCTCCCCGGGGGCGCGTCGCGCCTGCCGCATGGCGCCGCGCGATCCGCCCACGCATGGCACCATCCCGGCATGACAGCCCGACCGACACCCATCGGCGCCGCGTCCGGTGCCGGCCGGCCGTGGCTCGACGCCGCCCTCTGGGCGATCGTGCTCGTCCTGGTCGCGGCCGGTGCCGTGCAGCTCGTCGCGCTGTACGAGGAGCTGGCGGGCCCGATGGCGGCGGGGATCCACCACGACTTCCTCGCCTTCTTCGCGGCCGGCCGCCTCGTCCTGGAGGGGCGCCCGAACGACCTGTACGATGCCGGCGCCCTGACGGCGATCCAGCGCACCGTGATCCCGGCGCCGGTCGGGGCGAACGGGTACATGCCGTTCATCAATCCACCGTTCGCGGCCGTCGCGTTCGCGCCGATCGCCGCACTGCCCGCACAGCTCGCACGGTCGACCTGGGCCGTGCTGAGCCTGGCGATGCTCGCGCTCGCCGGTCTCTGGATCGGTCGGCCCCTGCCGACCGCGCAGCGCATCGCCTCGGCCCTCCTGGTGACCCTGAGCTTCCCCGCCTACCACTCGCTCGCCGAGGGCCAGTGGTCGGCGGCCATGCTGCTGGGCGGGCTGGCGGCGCTCTGGGCCGCCCGGCGGGGTTCGTGGCGCGCGGCCGGCCTCGCGCTCGCAACGTGGTGGCTGAAGCCGCAGCTCGTGATCCTGCCGCTCGTCGCGCTCGCTCTCGATCGCCGCTGGACGGCCGTGGCGTGGACGATCCTGGGCGGCGTCGCCCTGGTGGTCGTCAGTCTCCCGTTCGTCGGCGTCGGGATCTACGTCCAGTACGTCGGGTACCTGGTCGCGGTGGGCCTGAGCCACTTCAACGGCGCCGGCGCGGTCGCGCGGTCCGTCTGGGAGGGAAACCTCGCGACGACCGAGGGCCTGAACGGCCTGCTGGTCGGCTACTTCGGCCAGACCGCGGTGACCGCCGTCGACGCGTTGTGGGGCGCGCTCGCCGTCGGACTCGTCGTCCTGTGGCTCGTCGCGGCCTGGTTCGAGCGGCCCGGGTTCGAGACACCGCCGGGGCGACGCATGCTCGCCGCCGGCATCGGGATCGTGCTGCTCGTGAACCCGAACCTGTTCATCCAGGACACGGTCCTCGTGTTCCTGCTCCTGCCGGCCCTGTGGCCGCTGCCCGATCGCGACTACTGGCGGGCGACCATCGCGACGGCGGTCCTCGCCGCGATCGTGCTGCTCGACCAGCCGCTCGGCACGCACCTCTTCACGCTCGTGCTGCTGGCCGTCGTCGTGGTGCTGTGTGCGTCGGCATTCGTGACGCGCGGCAGTCGCCGCGCCGTCCCCGGCCCGGCAGGCGTCCCCGCGATGCCCTCCGCTGGCTGACGCGCGAGGAGCGCCCACGGCCCGTGGCGTGTGACATTCGGCGGAGGGTTGCCTCTCCGATGGAGCGGGTGTCGTCCGGCCGTGCGGCATGTGCGCACGGGCGCGGGGTACGGCACGCTGGGGCCATGCACCCGCCCGACTCGCACCTGCTCCCGCCCCGCCGGCGCGGCCTCGCCACGCTGCTGGTCGCCGCCGTGGTCGCGGCCGGCTGTGGTGCCGGGCCGGGGACGGCGGCGAGCGCCCCGGCCACAACGCAGCCCTCGGCGGCACGGATCTCGATTGCGGGTTCGGGCCTCACGGACTCCGAACTGTCATTCTGCAACCAGCAGGTCTGGGCCAACCTCGCCACCGCCGCGGAGGCGACCGGCATCAGCATCACGCCGCTGTTCGAGAAGATCGCGCTGGAGGCGACACCCGGCGCGAAGAACGGTCTCGCGGCGCTGCAGACGGGGAACAACCCCGGAACCGCGGCTTTCGGCGAGGTCGCGCGGCACGACCCGGAGTACGTCCGGCTGTGCCTCGAGGCGGTCGCGGAATCCACGCAGGCGCCGTAGCCGCCCGAGGCGCGGCCCGTCCGCCCGGCAGCCGAGCGTGTGCCCGGCCCCCGGTCGGTCCCGGGTCCCTCGCCAGGTGGCGCGCCGATGCGCCGGGCGAAGGCCGTCCTGCGGACGCGATCACCGCGGCATCCTCCGCGCGACGCGACTAGGCTTGGCATCAGCATGCGCACGCTCTCCACCGCCCTGCGTCATCCGCGGATCCACGCGTGGGCGCGGCGGTACCTGAACCCGTGGGTGACGCACCTCGGGCTCGCCGGGGGCAGGGTCTCCCCCATCGGCCTGCTCTACCACGTCGGCCGCCGCACGGGGCTCCCCTACGCGACGCCGCTGGCGATCCACCGACACGGCGACGACCTGTTCATCCCGCTCACGTACGGACCGGCGAGCCGCTGGTGCCTCAACGTGCAGGCGTCCGGAGCCTGCCGTGTCCGCCTGCGCGGGCGCGAGTTCGCGGCCTGCCGACCCCGCATCGTCGGCCGGGGCGCACTCCCCGGGCGACTGCGCACCGCGTACCGCATGATCGGGCTGGAGCAGTTCCTCGAGCTGCGGGTGGAAGGACTGCCGCAGCCGATCCCCACCGGGGCCGGCGACGAACCGGCGCCGGCCGATCCACCCCACGACGGAACGGCCTCCCTCCCCACGGGCGGTCCCCTGGCGGAGGTGCGCCGCGACGACGGCGAGTTGGAGGGATTCGTCCGCCAGGGCGCCGATGAGTGGCTCACTCCGACCGGATGAGCGGATCCGGCGGTCGCCGCGTCTTCCTGCCCGCGGCGGGCCTCGTGCTCGTGCTCCTCGGCGCGACGGTGCTCTTCGTCCCGCTCGCCCAGGCGGGTGCCGCGGTCAGCGGTCCCAGTCCTTCTCCCTGACCCAGCCGATCCGCTTGCGGAAACGCCCGGTCCAGCCGAGTTCGTAGGCGCGCTCCTCGGTGTGCTCCGGGAGCTCGTGCACCTCGGCGCTGGTGATGGCGAGCGTCACGGCGGCGGTCGTCATCGCGCTCACCCGGGCAGCGGGGACGAGCACCCGGTGCCCGAGCGTGCTCAGGTGCACCTCCAGGCCGTGGAAGACGTCCTCTTCCTGGGAGCCGAGCACCTCGGAGACGTGACCAACGGGCTGGTCGTCGCTCGACACGACCGGCAGGTTCTCGGGGATCTCGCGCCACGAGATCGGGTCAGGACCGGCGGAGTCCGCCGGCGTCGCATCGTTCATCTGGTCCTCCGGACTGGTCCGAGATGGGTGCCCGCCACACTCTACCCACCGCGGCCGGATTCCCGTCCCGGGCGGCCGGCGCGGCCGCTCAGTCCCCGTTCGGGGGCGCCGGGACCAGGGCGCGGGCCGCCGGTTCGAGTTGCCGCATGAACGTCGAGGACGCCAGGCGCTCGGCATCGCCCACGCTGGCGGCCAGCCCGGTGTCGAACTCGACCGATGCGAGGACGGGCAGCGCGGGATCCAGCGCCGCCGCGATCGCGCCCACCGGGTCGGCCGGGGCGCGCATGTTCTCGATCAGGCCCGCCATGGGGGCGTCGACGCGGCGGAGGAGATCGAGCGTACGACGCACGACGGCGAGCACGACCGGCGATGGCCCGGCCACGACCACGAACTCCGCCCTCGGCAGCAGCGAGACCATGTCCATCAGGGCATCGCCGAGCCCCGGCGGAGAGTCCACCAGGAGCACGTCGAGATTGCCCCAGCGGGTCACGGCGAGCATCTCGAGCAGGGCATCGGACGTCTCCGAGCCCCGGATGGGCGCGGCCCGCTCGCCGGTGAAGCTCGCCATCGAGAGGAACGTGATCCCGTGCGCGACGAGCGGGACCAGCCCGCGGTCCTCCTCCGGCGTCGACTCGCCGATTCCCAGGATGACGTGGGCCGACGGGCAGGACAGGTCCAGGTCGAGGAGACCGACGCGATGACCGGCGCGCGCCATCGAGAGGGCCAGCCCGGCGGCGACAGAGCTCTTGCCGATCCCGCCCTTGCCGCCCGTCACGACGAGGATCCGGCGTACGCCGGCGAGCCGGCGCTCGGTGATCGCAGGCCGCGGATCCATGGTCAGGCGCTGATCCCGGCGATGGACACGCCACGCCCCGCAACCGTCTCGAAGTCGGGGCTGCTGCAGGCGGGGCAGCCGAGATAGGCATGGGCCGCCTCAGGCAGGAAGTGGACGGCCTCGCGCTCGTCCTCGGAGAGCGCCGTCAGGCTGTCCGCCAGGAGCCACTGATGACCGCACCGGCGGCACGCCAGCCGTGCGGGATCGATCACGAGGCGCGGCACGACCTCGGTGAGTCGCTCCGTCTCCTGGCAGATCAGGCGCAGGCCGAACTCGAACGCCTCGAGGTCGATCTGCTGGAGCTCGCCGACGTGCACCTCGAGCGAGTGCGCCGATGCGATCCCCTCCTGCTCGGCCACTTCCGCGGCGGCGACGGCCACCGCCTCTGCGAGCGCCCACTCATGCATCCCTGATCCCGCTCACTCACTCTCCCAAGACCCGGCCCTGCTCGCCCACCACTGGCTCCCGCAAGCGTCGCCGGTGCGCGGGGCCCGGCGCCAGTTGCCTGTCGCCCCGAGTGACGGGCCACCTGGACTGACCGCGCCTGCCCGTCCGGCGGGTGGAGCGTAGATTGGCACGGAGCGGCCGCAGGCTGCACCGCCCCGGCGGCATCATGGCCGGACCGGGACGGACCGATCGCTCCGCCCCCGTTCCCGCCTTCGTCGACGAAAGGGCACACGGCATGATCTCGACGCCCCCCCGGCCTCCCCGCGTCTTCCTGAGCGACAACACGGCCGGGGCGGCCGCGGAGGTCGTCGCCGCGGTGACGGACGCCGCCGCCGGCCACGCCGCACCGTACGGTGCCGACCGCTGGACGGTCGACCTCCGCCGCCGCATGTGCGAGCTCTTCGAGCGCGATGTCGACGTCTTTCCAGTCTCGACCGGCACGGTCGCCAACGCGCTTGGCCTGACGGTCCTGATGCCGCCGTGGGGCAGCGCGATCTGCCACGCCGAGAGCCACGTGAACGTCGACGAGTGCGGCGCGCCCGAGTTCTTCACGAGCGGGGCGAAGCTCGTGCCCCTGGGCGGCGAGGACGCGAAGATCGACCTCGCGCAGCTGCGTCCGGCCGTCGGGCGCATGAGCGGAGACGTCCACAGCGTGCAGCCGTCGGTCGTGAGCATCACACAGGCCACCGAGACCGGCGCGGTGTATGCGCTCGACGAGATCCGCGAGATCGCAGCCATCGCGAAGGCCGCCGGTCTGCGGGTCCACATGGACGGCGCCCGCTTTGCCAACGCCGTCGCCGCGCTCGAGTGCCCGCCGGCGGAGATGACCTGGCGGGCGGGCGTCGACGTCCTCGCCTTCGGCGCGACGAAGAACGGGACCATGACCGCGGACGCGATCGTGGTCTTCGACCGCTCCCTCTCGGACGAGCTGGCGTTCCGCGCCAAGCGTGGCGGCCAGCTCTCGTCGAAGATGCGCTTCCAGGCGGCGCAGCTCGACGCCTGCCTGGCCGACGGCCTGTGGCTGCGCAACGCGCGCCACGCCAACGCCATGGCCGCACGGCTGGGAGCGGGGCTCCGGGCCGTCCCCGGCGTGCACCTGATCGGACGGGCGCAGGCGAACATCCTCTTCTGTCGCCTGCCGCGGCCGACCATCGACGGACTGCTCGCCGAGGGATTCGCCTTCTACCACGACCGCTGGGAGCCGGGGGTCGTCCGTCTCGTGACGTCGTTCGCCACGACGGCCGAGGACGTCGACGATCTCGTCGAGGCCGTCGGGCGCCTCGGCGGCCGCCCGGCAGAGCCCGCGCGG
>JAJYGK010000147.1 GCA_021790715.1 Chloroflexota bacterium | reverse complement strand
GGGCTGGCGGCGCGTCGTCGCCTCGCCGATCCCGAAGCGGCTCGTCGAGTTCGACGCGATCCTCACCCTGCTGAACAAGGGGTTCACCGTCGTCGCCTCCGGTGGCGGCGGGATCCCGGTCGTCGAGCAGGACGGGGAGCTGAAGGGCGTCGAGGCGGTCATCGACAAGGACTACGCCGCGTCGGTCATCGCCCGCGATCTCCGGGCGGACCTGTTCCTGATCACGACCGCCGTCGAGAAGGTGGCGCTGAACTACGGCAAGCCGGACGAGCGGCAGCTCGACCGGCTGACGCTCGCCGAGGCGAAGGAGTACCTGGCGCAGGGCCACTTCCACAAGGGATCGATGGGTCCCAAGGTGCAGGCCGTCATCTGGTACCTCGAGGCCGGCGGCAAGGAGGCCCTGATCACGAGCCCGGAGAACATCGCCCGAGCCCTTCGTGGCGAGACCGGGACGAGGTTTGTACCCTAGATCCTGTCAAAAACGGGATCCCCGGGGGGCGCCACCACCGGCGGCGCCCCCCGATCACACGACGGGACGCGCCGCCGCGACGGACGACCGCCAGGACGATGTGCAGAGGTGCCACGCATGGAAGCACAGGCCACGGACGCGCTCGTGCACCTCGAGTTCACGCTGAACGGACGGTCCGTCGCGGCGGACGTGCGCCCGGACACCAGCCTGCTCGAGCTGCTCCGGGAGACGTTCGGGATCACCTCGGTCAAGGACGGCTGCGCGCCGGAGGGATCGTGCGGTGCCTGCACCGTGCTGCTCGACGGCAGGGCGGTCGTCTCGTGCGCCCAGCCGGCCGCGCGCGCGGCCGGGAAGTCGCTCGTGACCCAGGAGGGCCTCGGGTCGGCGATCCGGGAGCGCTGGGCCGACTCGTTCGTCGCCGCGGGCGCCTCCCAGTGCGGCTTCTGCTCGCCCGGCATCGTCATGAAGTCGGAGGCGCTCCTCTCGCGCAACCCCGACCCGACGCGCGACGAGATCGCCCGCGCCCTGGCCGGCAACCTGTGCCGCTGCACCGGTTACGTCAAGGTCATCGACGCCGTCCGCCTGTCGGCGGCCGCCCGACGCGGCGACCCGCTGCCGGCCATCGACACGAGCGGCCGTGTCGGCTCGCGCTCCGCCCGCTACCGGGGCCGCGAGCTGGCGCTGGGCGACAAGCCGTACGTCAACGACATGGCCCCGGCGGGGCTGCTCCACGGTGCGGTCCGCTTCTCCGACCACCCCCGCGCCCGCGTCCTGCGCATCGACGTCTCGAAGGCGCGCGCCTACCCGGGCGTCGTCGCGGTCGCGACCTGGCGCGACGTGCCCGGCGAGCGGACCCAGGGCGCCATCACGCTCGACTGGCGGCAGTTCATCGCGGAGGGCGAGGAGACCTCGTACGTGGGCGACATCCTGGCCGCGGTGGCGGCCGAGACGCGCCACGCCGCCCGCGAGGCTGCGTCGCTCGTCGAGGTCGAGTACGAGGTGCTGGAGCCCGTCACCGACCCGTTCGAGGCGATGAAGCCCGACGCGCCGGTGCTGCAGCCGGGCGGCAACGTCCTGTCGGTCTCGCGCATCAAGCGGGGCGACGTGGACCCGGCGCTCGCATCGTCCCCCCACGTCGTGACCGAGACGTTCCGCACGCAGTTCATCGAGCATGCCTTCCTGGAGCCCGAGTCCTCGCTCGCCGTGCCGCAGGAGGATGGCAGCGTCGACGTCTACTCGCAGGGCCAGGGCATCTGGGAGGACCGGCGCCAGATCGCGTCCTTCCTGGGCGAGCCCGAGGACCGCGTCCGCGTCACGCTCGTCTCGAGCGGTGGCGCGTTCGGGGCCAAGGAGGACCTGAACGTCCAGTGCCACGCGGCGCTCCTCGCGCGCATGACCGGCCGCCCCGCGCGGATCACGCTGAGCCGGGCGGAGAGCCTCCGCTTCCACGTCAAGCGGCACCCGATCACCATGGAATACAGCGTCGGCTGCGACGCGGAGGGGCACCTGACGGCCGTCCGCGCCCGCCTGGTGGGCGACACCGGCGCCTACGCCAGCGTCGGCGCGAAGGTGCTGGAGCGCGCCGCCGGCCACGCCTGCAGCGCCTACAAGGTGCCGAACGTCGACATCGAGGCGTACGCCGTCTACACCAACAACCCGCCCTGCGGCGCCATGCGCGGCTTCGGCGCGAACCAGGCGAACTTCGCGATCGAGGGGATGGTCGACCGGCTCGCCGAGCGGGTCGGGATCGACGGCTGGGAGATGCGCTGGCGCAACGCGCTGGCGGAGGGCGACCGCTTCGGCACGGGCCAGGTCCTCGGGCCCGGCGTGGGCCTCAGGCAGACGCTGCTCGCCGTCAGGGACGCGTACAAGGGTGCCCGGTACGCCGGGATCGCCTGCGCGGTGAAGAATTCCGGCGTGGGCAACGGCATGACCGAGTACGGCAAGGCGATCCTGCGCCCGGAGGCGGACGGGACCGTGGCGCTGTTCCACTCCTGGACGGAGATGGGGCAGGGCGTCGACACGGTCCTCGGGCAGATCGCGTGCGAGGAGCTGGGCATTCCACCGAGCTGCGTGACCGTCCAGGTGAACACGCGCCACGAGCTGGACACGGGCCAGACCACCGCCTCGCGCGGGACGATGCTCGGCGGCCAGGCCGTCATCGACGCGGCGCGCAAGCTGCGCGCCGAGCTCGGCGACCGGCCGCTCGCGTCGCTCGCCGGACGCGAGTTCTACGGCGAGTTCAAGGTCGACTGGACGACCTCGCCGGACGACCTGACGATCGAGAACCCGGTGACGCACTTCGCGTACGCGTGGGCGACCCAGGTGGTCGTCCTCGACGACGACGGGCGCATCGCGAAGGTCGTCGCGGCGCACGACGTCGGCAGGGCGATCAACCCGACGCTGCTCGAGGGGCAGATCGAGGGCGGCGTGCACATGGGGCTGGGCCACTCGCTCACCGAGGAGTTCGTGGTGCGGGACGGGGTTCCGGTCACGACGACGCTGAAGTCGCTCGGCATCATCCCGCCGCTGGGGACGCCGCCCGTCGAGGTGATCTTCGTCGAGGAGCCGTCGCCGTACGGCCCGTACGGCGCGAAGGGCGTCGGCGAGGTCGCGCTCGTGCCGACGGCCGGCGCGGTCGCCGGCGCGCTGTACGCGTTCGACGGCGTGCGCCGCACGCGGCTGCCGATGCGCGACTCGGCCGCGGCCCGGGCCGCCGTTCCGCGCCTGGCGCGGGCGAGCGCCGCCGGGGAGTCCGCATGAGCGAATGGAGCCGGCGGGTGTGAACGGTTGCGGGTGTGCGGGGCGATGACGTGCCGGGGGGCGCGCATGGGCGCCCGGGAGGGCCGCTCGTGGACGTGACGAGCACGGGCCGGGTGGCCCTGTACCTGCAGGACCGGCACACCATCCGGGAGGGGATGGCCTTTGCCGCGCTCGCGGAGGAGCACGGGTTCGAGGCGGTCTGGCAGGCCGAGAGCCGCCTGGCCCGCGAGGCCACCGTCCCGATGGCGGCGATCGCCGCGGTCACCGGGCGCATCAGGGTCGGAGCCGGCGTCGTCAACACCTGGACGCGCAACGTGGGGCTGCTGGCCGCCACGTTCGCGACGCTCGACGACCTGGCGCCGGGCCGCGTGCTGCTCGGCCTGGGCGCGTGGTGGGAGCCGCTGGCCTCCAGGGTCGGGGTGCAGCGCCGTCAGCCGGTGCAGGCGATGCGCGAGACCGTCGAGGTGACGCGCCGCCTGCTGGCCATGGAGCGCGTCTCGTACAGCGGCACGTTCGTCATGGTCCACGACATCGAGCTCGACATCGTCCACGGCGAGCGCCGGCCGCGGCACGTGCCGATCTACATCGGGGCGACCGGCACGAAGATGCTGGAGCTGGCGGGCGAGCTGGCCGACGGCGCGCTCCTGAACTACATGGTGTCGCCGGCCTACACCCGCGAGGCGCTCGAGGCGCTCGAGCGCGGGGCGCGGCAGGCCGGACGGCGCATCTCGGAGATCGACCGACCGCAGCTGATCGTGTGCTCGCTCGACTCCGACCGCTCGCTCGCGCTCGACCGCGCGCGCGAGCTGCTCACCCAGTACCTCGGTCAGCAGCCGCACATCATGCAGGCGTCCGGCGTGAGCCGGGAGCTTCTCGACGAGATCGGGCGCGTGCTCGCGTGGCCCGCCACGCCGGACCAGATCGAGCGCGCCATGC
Source organism: Chloroflexota bacterium (assembly GCA_021790715.1). Lineage (GTDB taxonomy): Bacteria > Chloroflexota > Limnocylindria > Limnocylindrales > CSP1-4 > JAJYNJ01. Next base: position 6,593 of record JAJYGK010000147.1, on the reverse strand, counting down.
GTCTCGTGCCCGACGACGTCGTGCAGCTGCTCACCGCCTCGGGCACTCCCGACGAGTGCCGTGCCAAGGTGCAGGAGTACGTCGATGCGGGCTGCACCTGTCCCATCCTCTATCCACTCGGCGACGTGCCTTCGACCATCGAGGCATTCGCGGAAGGGAGGCGCTACGCGTGAAGGTGTACCGGCCATCGTCGCTGGGTGAGGCCCTCGACGTGCGTGCCGCGCACCCCGAAGCCGTTCCCATCGCCGGCGGGACCGACCTGATGGTCGAGCTCAACTTCGGCCGGCGGCGTCCCGAGGCGTTCGTGGACATCTCGCGCCTGCCCGAGCTCGGCGTGATCCGCCGCGAAGGCGACACGGTCTCGCTCGGCGCGGGCGTGCCCTACGCGCGCATCATCCGCGAGCTGCCCGACCAGGTGGCGCTCGTGCAGGCTGCGCGCACGGTCGGGTCTCCGCAGATCCGGACGCGCGGCACCGTGGGCGGGAACCTCGGCACCGGGTCGCCCGCGGGCGACGCGCTGCCGGTCCTGGCCGCCTACGACGCGCGGATCGTGCTGGCATCCGCTCGCGGGACGCGGCGGATCTCGTGGCGCGACTTCCTCGTGGGGCCCAAGCGCACGGCGCTGGCCCCCGACGAGCTGATCGTGGCCGCGGAGTGGGACGTGCCGCAGGGCCCCGGATCGTTCTCGAAGGTCGGGACCCGCAACGCCATGGTCATCGCGATCGCCGGCCTGTCCCTGCAGGTCGACGAGGCCGCCCGGGGCGTCCGCGTGGCGCTCGGCTCCGTGGGCCCCACGATCCTCCGCGCGCCCGACGCGGAGGCGTTCGGCGCGGGCGCGCTCGACGAGAGCGGCGCCTGGGCCAATCCCGAGGCGGGCGTGCCGGAGGCCGCCCTGGCGCGCTTCGGAGAGCTGGTGGCGGCCGCCGCGAAGCCGATCGACGACGTCCGCGGGACAGCGGCGTACCGCCGGCACGCGTGCGGGGTGCTCGCCCGGCGCGCACTGACGTGGGCCCTCGCTGACCGCCGCCTGCCGGCGAGCTGAGGAACGATGCGATGCTGATCCGATTGAACGTCAACGGCGAATGGCGCGAGGCCGACGTCTGGCCCGGCTCGAGCCTCCTCTCCGTGCTCCGCGACGACCTCGGGCTGTGGGGCACGAAGAATGCCTGCGAGCAGGGCGAATGCGGCTCGTGCTCCGCCTGGCTCGACGGCGAGCTCGTCGCGTCGTGCCTGGTCCTGGCCGCGCAGGCCGACGGCCGGCGCGTGGAGACGATCGAATCGCTCGGACGCGAGGGCGAGCTGCACCCCGTGCAGGAGGCGTTCCTCGACGCCGGTGCGGTGCAGTGCGGCTTCTGCACGCCGGGCTTCGAGGTGGCCGTGACCGACCTGCTGCGACACGACCCGCACCCGTCCGACGAGACGATCCGCGAGGCGCTGGCCGGCAACCTGTGCCGCTGCACCGGCTACCAGAAGATCGTCGATGCGGTGCACCTGGCGGCCGACCGGATGAGCGAGGCGCCGCGGTGAGCGGAAGCGGATCACGGGCGGCGCGGGTGCGTGCCCGGACGGAGGTCATCAGATGAGCCGCCTGCTGCTGTCCGGCTGCACGGCCGTCGCAACCATGGACGATGCCGGCACCGAGCTCGCCGGGGCGTCGATCCTCGTCGAGGACGGCGCGATCCGCTGGGTGGGCGCCGGCGACCCGCCGGCCGCGGAGGCCGAGGGCGCCGAGGTGGTGGACGCGCGCGGCTGCGTCGCGATTCCCGGCCTCGTCAACACGCACCACCACCTCTACCAGGTGCTCACGCGCGCACGCGCGCAGCAGGATGGGCTCTTCGGCTGGCTGACCGAGCTCTACCCGGTCTGGGCCGGCGTCGACGCCGACTGGGTGCGGGCCGCCGCGGGAGCGGGGCTGGCCGAGCTGGCGCTGTCGGGCTGCTCGACCTCCACCGACCATCACTACGTCTTCCCCGCCGGCACGGGCGACCTGCTCGAGGCCGAGATCGACGCGGCCCGGGAGCTCGGGGTGCGGTTCCATCCCACCCGCGGGTCGATGGACCTGGGCGCGTCGTCCGGCGGGCTGCCGCCGGACCTGGTGGTGCAGGACACGGACACCGTGCTCGCCCAGACCGAGGAGGCCGTCGCGCGCTTCCACGACCCGGCGCCGGGCGCGATGGTCCGCATCGCGATCGCGCCCTGCTCGCCGTTCTCGGCGAGCGAGGGGCTCATGCGCGAGTCCGCGGCGCTCGCCAGGCGGCTCGGCGTGCGGCTCCACACGCACATCGCGGAGACCGCCGACGAGGAGGCGTTCTGCCTCGAGCGCTTCGGGGTCCGGCCGGTCGACCTGCTGGATCGCCTGGGCTTCCTGGGACCGGACGTCTGGCTCGCGCATGCCGTGCACCTGTCGCGCGACGACATCGCGGCCTTCGCGGCCACCGGGACGGCCGTCGCCCACTGCCCGACGTCGAACATGCGCCTGGGCTCGGGGACCGCCCCCGTCCGCGAGCTGGTCGACGCCGGCGTCCCGGTCGGTCTCGGCGTCGACGGGTCGGCGTCGAACGACGGCGGCAACCTGTTCGGCGAGGTCCGGCAGGCGCTGCTGGTCGCCCGCACCCGCGGCGGTCCCGCCGCCATGACCGCGCGCGAGGCGCTCCGCCTCGGGACGCGCGGCGGCGCGGCGTGCCTGGGCCGCGACGACATCGGGGCGATCGAGCCGGGCATGCGCGCGGACATCGCGCTCTTCGACGTGACCGGGCTCGCGACCGCCGGCATCGAGGCCGACCCGGTCGCCGGGCTCGTGCTGGCCTGGCCCCAGCCGGTCCGGCACCTCGTGGTCGAGGGTCGCTTCGTGGTACGGGACGGCGTGCTGGCCAACGCGGACGAGCGTGCGCTCGCGAGGCAGGCGCACGCCGTCGCCGCGCGGATCGCCGGCAATCCCGGTGTCGGGGCGCTCGCCGCCCAGGGAGGTCGTTGAGATGCCGGTGGCCGATCGCGCCGTCGAGGCCAGGCCGGGGCTCGGCGTCGGCGTCTCGGCGCCCCGCGTGGACGGGACGCCCAAGGCGCTCGGAGCGTTCGCCTACGGCAGCGACCTGTGGGTCGAGGGGATGCTCTTCGGGGGGACGCTGCGGAGTCCCCATCCGAGCGCCCGGATCGTGTCGATCGACGTGTCCGGGGCGATCGTCCTGCCCGGCGTGCGCCGGGTCATGACGGCAGCGGACCTGCCGGCGAAGCGCCGCTACGGGCTCGACGTCGCGGATCAGCCCGTCCTCGCCGAGGACGTCGTCCGCTACGTCGGCGAGCCGGTCGCGATCGTGGCCGCGGACACGCCCGAGACGGCCCGCGAGGCCGTGGCCGCGATCCGCGTCGAGTACGAGCCGCTCCCCGCCGTCACCGACATGGAGGCGGCGCTGCGCCCCGACGCCCCGCGCGTGTCGGAGCTGGGGAACGTCCTGCGGCACATCCGGATCGTCCACGGCGATGCGGACGCCGAGGCGGACGTGTGGGTCGAGGGCTACTACGAGATCGGGATGCAGGACCAGGCGCCGCTCGGGCCGGAGGCGGGGCTGGCGATCCCCGCGGCCGACGGCGGGGTGGACCTCCACGTCTCCACGCAGTGGCTGCACAGCGATCTCTGGCAGATCGCGCCGTGCCTCGGCCTGCCGGAGGACCGCGTGCGCCTGCACCTGGCCGGCGTGGGCGGGGCATTCGGCGCCCGAGAGGACCTGCACATGCAGATCCACGCCTGCCTCCTCGCGCTCGCCACCGGCCGGCCGGTCAAGTTCTCGTACGGTCGCGAGGAGTCGTTCCACGGGCACGTCCATCGCCATCCGGCACGCATGTGGTTCCGCACCGGCGCCCGTCGCGACGGCACGCTCGTCAACACGCAGGCCCGGATCCTGCTGGACGGCGGCGCGTACACGTCCTCGTCGCCCGCGGTCATCCTGAACGCGTCCACGTTCGCGGCCGGTCCCTACGAGATGCCCAACGCGCGCATCGAGGGCACGGCGGTCTACACGAACAACCCGCCCGCGGGCGCGATGCGCGGCTTCGGTGCCGTGCAGGCATGCTTCGCCCACGAGGCGCAGATGGACCGGCTCGCCGCCGCGCTCGGCATGGATCCCCTCGAGCTTCGCCGCCGGAACCTGCTCCACACCGGGTCGGTGCTGCCGACCGGCCAGGTCATCCACGGCTCGGCCCCCGCCCGCGAGGTGCTCGAGCGGTGCGTCGCGCTGCCGGGGCCGGCCGACCCGGCGCCCGGCGAGCGGGACCCGCTGCTGCTGCCGGGCGGCGCCGGCAACGTCGGCCGCGGGGAGCACGTCCGGCGCGGCGTCGGCTACGCGCTCGGGTACAAGAACATCGCCTACAGCGAGGGGTTCGACGACTCGTGCGAGGCGGTGGTGCGCCTGGAGTGCGACCCGGACGGCGTCGTCGCATCGGTCCACACCGCGGCGGTGGAAGTGGGCCAGGGCCTGCACACGGTCCTCGCCCAGATCGTCCGCACGGAGCTCGGCGTCGACCGGGTCGTCCAGCTGCAGGCCGACACGGCCGTCGGATCGGCCGGGTCCACGTCCGCCTCGCGCCAGACGGTCATGGCGGGCGGCGCGGTCGAGCTCGCGTGTTCCCGGGTCCGGGAGCACCTCTTCGCGCGCGCGGCCGCACGCGCCGGCGCCGGCGCCGGGTTCCAGGGCCCGTTCCGCCTCTCCGACGGGCACGTCTTCTCCGGCGACACGCCCCTGGGCCGGGTCGAGGACCTGCTCGACACGCCCCTCGAGGCGACCGAGGTGTACCGGCACCGGCCGACGAACCGTCTCGACGGGCGGGGGCAGGGCGAGCCGCACCTGATGTTCGCGTTCGGCGCGATGCGGGCGGTCGTCGACGTCGACGAGGACCTGGGGCTCGTGCGCGTCGTCCAGCTGGCGGGGGTGCAGGACGTCGGGCGGGCGCTCAACCCGCGCGGCGTCGCGAGCCAGATCGAGGGAGGCGCGGCGCAGGGCCTGGGGCTGGCGCTGCTCGAGGAGATCCAGCTGCGCGACGGGCACATCGCCAACGCCTCGTTCACCGACTACCTCCTCCCGACGATCCTCGACATGCCGCCGGTCGTCTCCGACGTGGTCGAGGAACCCGAGCCCGGCTCTCCGTACGGCGCGAAGGGCGTGGGCGAGGGGTCGACGATCGTGGCCACCGCCGCGGTCGCCGCCGCGCTCCGGGCCGCGACGGGCCGGGAGCTCAACCGCGTCCCGGTCACACCCGACGACCTGGCGGGCCTGGCAGGCCCCCGGACGAGCGCCGGACCGGCGCCCGTCCCAGACGTGCCCGGCCCGAGGCCCGTGTACGAGTACCGGTGACGCGATGACTCCGAGTGACGACGCCCGTTCCGAGCTGATGATCCCCGACGCGGCGGCCGACGATCCGCCCGTCGACATCGCCGCGCTCGGGCGGCGCATCGCGGTCGCGCGAGGCGACGAGCCGGCCGACCTGCTGCTCCGCGGCGGCCGCGTGCTGTCGGTCTTCACCGGCGAACTGCTCGAGGCGGACGTGGCGATCGCCGACGGGTACGTCGCCGGCGTGGGCCGCTACGCGGACGCCCGCGAGGTGGCGGACGTCTCCGGCCTGATCCTCCTGCCCGGGTTCATCGACGCCCACATGCACCTCGAGTCGACCAAGCTCATGGTCGACGAGTTCGCGCGCGCCGTGCTGCCGGCCGGCACCACCACGGTCGTGCTCGACCCCCACGAGATCGCGAACGTCTTCGGGCTGGACGGGGTCCGCGCGCTCCTCGCGTCGGCCGGCGAGATGCCGCTCGAGTACTACGTGATGACGCCCTCGTGCGTGCCGGCCAGCCCGTTCGAGTCGAGCGCCTACACGGTGCGGGCCGACGACATCGCCCGCTTCCTGGCCGAGGAGCCGCGCGCGCTCGGCCTGGCCGAGCTGATGGACTTCCCCGGTGTCGTGCGTGGCGACCCCGAGGTCCTCCGCAAGGTCGCCGTGACGCTGGCCCGGGATGGCCACGTCGACGGGCACGCCCCGCAGCTCTCCGGCCGCGAGCTCAGCGCGTACCTGGCAGCCGGCGTCGGGAGCGACCACGAGTGCACCACGTACGAGGAGGCGCTGGAGAAGCGCCGCCTCGGGATGCGCATCATGATCCGCGAGGGATCGGCGACGCGCGACGTCGAGGCGCTCGCCCCGCTCGTCGTCGAGCACGGGCCGGCCAACTGCATGCTCTGCACCGACGACCGCGAGCCGCACGACCTGCTCTCGATCGGGCACATGAACGACGCCGTCCGGAAGGCCGTCGCGCACGGCGTGACGCCGGCCGACGCCGTGACGATGGCGACGCTCCACCCCGCCCGATGGCACCGCCTCTGGGAGCACGGCGCCGTGGCGCCCGGGTACGTGGCGGACGTCGTCGCCGTCCCGGACCTCCGCGCGTTCGATCCGGTCCGCGTCTGGAAGCGCGGCCGGCTCGTGGCGCGCGACGGCGTCGCGCTCGACGTCCCGAAGGCGGCCGTCCCGGCCTGGATGCGCGGCAGCGTCCACGTGCCGACCGTCCGGGGTGACCGGTTCACGATCCACGCCCGCGGCGACGTCCGCGT
>JAJYGK010000133.1 GCA_021790715.1 Chloroflexota bacterium | reverse complement strand
GGATCCGTTGCGTTCGGAGCCCGCTCCACCGGTTCGGCCGGCCGCTCCCTGCAACCCGGCGCGGGCGCTGCCGCGGGTCGCGCGCCGGGGCCCCGGGAACCGGACCGGGCGGTCTACGATTCCCCCGGACTGCCGGCCGTCGCGAGGCGCGCCGGCGCGACACAGACGATGGGAGGAGCCCGTGCTGCTGACCGCCGCCCGCCCAGCGGGCCCGTACGTCGAGGCGAAGGCGCGGATCGCGTCGGCCATCGAGGCGGCGCGCGACGAGATCCTCGACCTCTCGCACCGGATCCACGAGCACCCCGAGCCGGCCTTCGAGGAGCGACAGGCCGCCGCGTGGATCGCCGAGACGGTCGCGCGACACGGGTACCGCGTCGAACATCCGGCGGGCCGCCTGGAGACGGCGGTGCGGGGCACGCTGCCCGGCGGCCGCGGGCCGCGCGGCAGCCGGGTCGCGGTGCTGTCGGAGTACGACGCGCTGCCGGGCATCGGCCACGCCTGCGGGCACAACACGATGGCGGCCAGCGGCGTGGGGGCCGCGATCGGCCTCGCGGCGGTCGCCGGCGAGGTCGCGGGGGAGATCGTCTTCCTCGGGACGCCGGCCGAGGAGCGCGGTTCCGGCAAGCAGTTCATGCTCGACGACGGGCTGTTCGCGGGCGTCGACGCCGCAATCCTGTTCCACCCCAGCGACCTGACGCAGATCGAGGCCAGGCTGCTGGCCAGCGAGGACGTGGACGTGACGTTCCTCGGCCGGGCCTCGCACGCGGCATCGGAGCCGTGGGAGGGCGTCAACGCGCTCGACGCGCTCGTGCTGCTGTTCGGCTCCATCGGCCTGTGGCGGCAGCAGCTGCGGCCGGACGCGCGCGTCCACGGAATCATCCTCGAGGGAGGCACGGCGGCCAACATCATCCCGGAACGGGGCGTCGCCCGGTTCATGATCCGTTCCTCGGACCAGGCGTACTTCGAGTGGATGCGCACCCGGTTCGCCGAGCTGTGCGAGGCGGCCGCGAGGGCGACCGGCTGCACGGTGAACGTCGAGTTCTCCGGCCGGTCGGAGACGATGCGACACAACCGGCTCATCGGCGACCGGTACCTCGCCAACCTCGAGGCGTACGGCATCCGCGAGGACCCGCCGACGCCGAACATGGGCAGCTCGGACATGGGGAACGTGAGCCTGGCGCTGCCGACCATCCACCCGTCGATCGCGATCTGTCCTCCCGGCGTCCCCGGCCACTCGATCGAGTTCCGCGAGGCGGCGCGCACGCCGCGCGCGGACGACGTGACGCTGATCGCGGCGACCGTCGCGGCACAGGTCGCCTACGAGCTGCTGGCCGATCGCAGCCTGGTCGAGGCCGCGTGGCGGGAGTTCCGGGGGTCGAGATGACCGTCGGGGCCGACCTCGCGCGCTGGTACGACCTCGACGTCGCCGAGGACCTCGACGACCTCGACCTGTACCGGGCGCTGGCCGCCCGGGCCGGCGGTCCGGTGCTCGAGCTCGCGGCGGGCACTGGCCGCCTCGCCGTTCCGCTCGCCTGCGGCGGCCTGGACGTCGTGGGCGTCGACAACGATCCGGCGATGCTCGACCGGGCGCGCACGCGGTGGGCCGCCGGACGGCGAGCCCGGCGGGTCGCCCGGGGCGGGCGACTCGAGCTCGTGCAGGCCGACCTGTTCGACCTCGCGCTCGAGCCGCGCTTCGGGCTCGTCATCCTCGCCCTCAACACGTGCTTCCTGCTCGGCGACGCGGGCCGCCAGCGGGCGGCGCTGGCGGTGATGGCGCGGCATCTGCGGCGCGGCGGCCTGGCCGTCGTGGACGCCTGGCTGCCGTCCGCCGACGACCTCGCGATCTACGACGGGCGGGTGGTCCTGGAGTGGGCGCGCGACGACCCCGAGACGGGCACCCGCGTCGTGAAGCTGGCGAGCGCCTCGTACGACGCGCCGACGCGCCGGCTCGAGCTCACGACGATCTTCGAGTCGGCCGCCCCCGGGGGCGGGCCGGTGACCCGGCACCTGCGGCGGGACGTCCTGCACCTGACCAGCGCGGCCGAGCTCGTGCAGGCGGCCACGGACGCCGGCCTGGCCATCGACCAGCTGGGGGGCGACCACGAGCTGTCGCCCTTCGGGGCGGGTTCCGGCAGAGTGGTGCTGGTCGCCGGCTTGGTATAGTCGGTCGGTGCCCACGGACCAGATCCGGCTGCTCGTCGTCGAGGACGTGCCGCAGGTTGCCCAGTACCTGCGCGGGCTGGTGAGCTCCAGCCCGCGCGTCAAGCTGTTGGACATCCTGCGCGACGGGCGGGGCGTGGCCGAGCAGGCCGTCCAGCTGCGACCGGACGTCGTGATCGTGGATGCCCTGCTCCAGGGCCGGGTCGGCGGCCTCGATCTCGCGGCGCAGCTGCGCCAGTCGGGGCTGCCGGCGTCGATCGTCGTGATCACCGTGCCGCAGCGGCCCGTGTCGGTGGCGCCGGACCACGGCGTCGACGCGGTCCTGTCGATGCCGTTCACGGGCTACGAGCTGATCACGCTGCTGCAGAAGACCGTCGAGGCGCAGCGCTCGCGGGATCCGGGCGCCTCGTCGCTCCTCGTCGGCGTCTTCGCGCCCAAGGGCGGCGTGGGCAAGACGACCCTGGCGTTCAACCTGGCCGTCGCGGTGCAGCAGCACCAGGGCGCGCGGACCGTGCTCGTGGATGGCAGCCTGCAGTTCGGCGACCTGCGGGCGCTGCTGAAGGTGCCCGCCGACGCGCCGTCGATCCTCGACCTGCCGATCGACCGGATCCAGGAGACCGACCTGGCCGAGGTCCTCTGGCGCGATCCGTCCGGCATCGACATCCTGCTCGCCCCGCCCCGGATCGAGATGGCGGACATGGTGACCCCGCGCGACGTGGAGAAGGTGCTCTCGCTCGTGCGCCGCGTCTACGCCGCGACGATCGTGGACCTGCCGACGAGCCTGAGCGACCTCACGCTTTCCTTCCTCGACGCGGCCGACGTGATCCTCGACATCGTGACCTACGACTCCACGACGATCCGCAACACGATCTCGGTCGCCGAGACCTTCCGGGCCATCGGCTACCCGGCCTCGAAGCTGCAGTACGTCCTGAACCGGTCCGATTCGGCCGGCGGCCTCGATCCCGGCGTCGTCGAGGCCGCCATCGGGCGCAGGCCGGACCACAGCGTGGTCAGCGACGGGCGCCTGGTGGTCGAGGCGAACAACCAGGGCGTTCCCTTCGTGCTCGCCGCGCCGGATGCCGCGATCACCGCCGACCTGTACAGGATGGCCGAGGCCCTCGTGCGCGCTCGCCGCCCGGTCGGGGTGCCGGCCTGAGCCATGACGGACGCGCGCCCGATCGGCCTGTTCGACTCCGGCGTCGGTGGCCTCACCGTGCTGCGCGAGGTCATCCGGCGGCTGCCCGACGAGTCGACCGTGTACCTGGGCGACAACGCCCGGGCCCCGTACGGGACGCGCGGCGACGACGAGGTGCGCCGCTTCAGCGCGGAGTGCCTGGACGAGCTGGTCCGGCGCGACGTGAAGGCCATCGTGGTCGCCTGCAACACGTCCACCTCCGTGGCGCTGCCCGATCTGCGGCGCCGCTACGACGTGCCGATCGTCGGCGTCGTGCGGCCGGGCGCCACCGCCGCCGCCCTGGCGACGCGCACGCGGCGCGTCGGCGTGATCGCGACCCCCGCCACCATCCGCTCGCATGCCTACTTCCAGGCGATCAAGGACGAGAATCCCTTCGTCGAGGTGTACGAGCACGCCACGCCCGAGTTCGTGCCGCTGGTCGAAGCGGGCCGGCTCCGGGGCCCCGAGGTGGACGCCGCGGTCCGCCGCGGGCTCTCCCCGCTGCTCGGCGAGCGGGCCGCCGACGGCGAGTGGGTCTTCCCGTTGCCCTCGGATGCCCGGATCGACACGCTGCTGCTGGGCTGCACGCATTACCCGCTGCTCGCCGACACGATCCGGGCGGCGACCGGTGAGGGCGTCGCCGTGATCGATTCGGCGCTCGCGACCGCGAGCGTCCTCGCCGAGCTGCTCGCCATCAACGAGCTGCGTGCCCCTGCCGGCGCGATCCCGGCGCATCTCCAGCTCACCACGGGGAACGTCGAGCGCTTCCGTGCGACGGCCCGCCTGCTGTTCGGCGACGAGTTCGCGGCCGTCGAGCCCGTCACGATCCCGGAGGCCGCCTGATGGTCCGGCGGGGGATCGAGGCAGGGCCGCTCGCCCGGCGGGCGCCGGGCACGGACGATGCGCGATCGGGGCAGCGTGCCGATCCGCTGCGCGACCGGGCCTGGCAGGTCGGGGTCGTGGCCGGGGCGCTGGCCGGCGTCGGGGTCGCATACCTGAACCGGCGCGTGCAGCGGGCCACCCGCTCCGGCCTCGTCGACTGGCCGCGCGCCGAACGCCTCGCGGCACGGCGCCTGGCGCGCATCCCGGGTGCGCTCGACCCGCGCGAGATCCGCGCCACCGCCCCCGCGTACGACGAGGCGATGCGTCGCATCGTGCCCGCCCTCGAGGCCGAGCTCGGCACGCCGCTGCCGGGTGTCGTGGAGCGCCACGCCGCGGTGAGCCGGGCCGAGTGGGCGAGCGCGAACCTCGTCGTTTTCCGCCAGCTCTACGCGCACCTCGAGGCCGCCCTCGGCGACCGCCTGCGGCCCCATGAAGGCAACCTGGGGGAGGGGCTCGCCGCGCTCGCGAACCGCGTGCTGAGCACGCAGCAGATCGCGCTCGTGCTGGCCTACCTCGGCGGACGCGTGCTCGGCCAGTACGACATCGCTCTCCTGTCGGCCGAGGCGCCTCCCGGGCAGCTGCTGTTCGTCGAGGAGAACATCCGCTCGACGGCCCGTACGCTCCAGGTCCCGCTCGACGACTTCCGGACCTGGGTCGCCCTGCACGAGACGACGCACGCGTTCGAGTTCGAGGCGCACCCGTGGCTGCGGCCGTATCTGGCCGAGCGGCTCGAGCGCCAGCTGGCGGGGTTCGTGGACGAGGCACGGCTCCTCAGCGTGGAGGGGCTCGGTCGCCTCCTGCGGCGCTGGCGCAGCCGGAGCGGCGGCAGCCTCCTCGAGGGCCTGCTGGATCCCGAGCAGCGGCGCCTCTTCCGCGAGACGCAGGCGGTCATGAGCCTGCTCGAGGGGTTCGGCGACTGGGTGATGGACCGCGTCGGGGCCTCGTTCCTGCCCGACGTGCGGCTGCTGCGCGAGCGCTTCGAGGAGCGCCGGGGTCAGCCGCGCCGGGGGCTGGACGGGATCCTGTCCCGGCTCATGGGCATGGACCTGAAGCTGGCACAGTACCGGCGCGGCGAGCGGTTCGTGGCGGGCGTCGCCGCCGCGGGCGGCCCCGACGCCGTCGCGCACCTGTGGGACGGCCCGGAGACGCTGCCCACGGAGGCGGAGCTGGCGGACCCGCGCGCATGGGTGCGCCGCGTGCTGGGCACGGAGGTCGCCGGCACGTGAGCGCGGGGCATCCCGGCGTCGTGTCCCGGCGCGCGGGGGCCCCCGCGGCGATCGCCCTCGCGCCCATCCTCTACGCGCGTCACCGAGCAGAGGACCTCGCCCGCATCGCGGAGGCCGCGCCGGGGGCCCGCATCGTCCTGCTGGGCGACGACGGCACGCCGGACGGGCCGCTTGACGACGTCGAGGTCGTGCTGCGCGGCAGCAGCCTCTCCGGCGAGAGCCTGGACCGGTTCCTGGCGCGCGCCCCGCGCGTCACCTGGATCCATTCCGCCTCGGTCGGCGTGGAGCGCGTGCTCACCGCGGCGACGATCGAGCGCGGCATCACGGTGACGAACGGGCGAGGCGTCTTCAGCGTGCCGATCGCCGAGTACGTGCTGATGATGCTGCTGGCCGTGCGCCGCAGGCTCCCCGCGCTCCTGGAGCTGCAGCGCGAGCGGACGTGGCAACCGCTCGAGGGCGGCGAGCTGCGCGACCTCACCGTCGGGATCGTCGGTGCCGGCTCCATCGGCCGCGCGGTCGCCTCGTACGCCGGCGTCTGCGGCGCGCGGGTCATCGCGCTGCGGCGTCACCCCGAGCGGGGCATGGATGCGCCGCCGGACGTCGACGAGGAGCCGCTGCCGGTGCCGCCGCGCGCGGAGCGCGTGCTGCCCATGGACGCGCTGCCCGACCTCTTCGCGGCCAGCGACTTCGTCGTCCTCGCCCTGCCGGTCACGCCCGACACCGAGGGCCTGGTCGACGAGCGGGCCCTGGCGGCGGCGAAGCCGGGCTCGTGGCTGGTCAACGTGGCGCGGGGGCGGCTGGTGGACGAGCCCGCGCTGCTGCGGGCGCTGCGGACGGGGCCGCTCGGCGGGGCCGTCCTCGACACGTTCCGCGACGAGCCGCTGCCGGCGTCGTCGCCGTTCTACGCGCTGCCCAACGTGATCGTCACGCCCCACACGAGCTGGTCGACCGACCGCGTCCGGGCGCGCAGCATCGACGTCTTCGTCGATAACCTCGGCCGCTTCGGGAGGGGTGAGCCCCTCCACAACGCGGTGGACGCGCGGGCCGGCTACTGAAGACCCGTGCCGCGGCGGCGCCCGGATTCAGATCTCGCAACCTGTTCTTGTCCCGGGGCATGCCCAGTTAGCGTCCGGTTGACGAAACGGTGACACACCGGTCCTACCGTTCGCGGCGTATGGCAACAGCACGGGAGAGTGCAGCTTCGATGGATCGACCGGCAGGCAGCGCCACGCTGACGGACGCGCTCAACGAGGCACCGCTGAGCGTCTTCCACCTCCGCGCGATGTTCACCTCGGGGATGGGCTTCTTCACCGACGCCTACGACCTGTTCATCATCGGCGTCGCGCTGACCCTCGTGAAGGCCGAGTGGCACCTGTCCACGACGGAGGCGACGCTGGCGAGCAGCGTCGCGCTGCTGGGAGCGGTGGTCGGCGCGTTCGTCTTCGGGCGCCTGGCCGATCTGCTCGGCCGCAAGGCGATCTACGGCCTGGAGGCCGCGATCATGGCGGTCGCGGCGATCGCCAGCGCGCTGGCGCCCAACATCGTCTGGCTGATCGCCGCCCGCTTCGTCCTCGGCATCGGGATCGGCGGCGACTACCCGGTGAGCGCGACGATCATGAGCGAGTACGCGAACCGGCGCGACCGCGGGCGCCTCGTCAGCATGGTCTTCTCCACGCAGGCCGCCGGGCTGATCGTCGGGCCGGTCGTCGGCATGACCCTGCTCGCCGCGGGCCTGCCGGCCGGTCTGGCCTGGCGCCTGATGCTCCTCCTCGGGGCGGTCCCGGCGCTGGCGGTCATCTACCTCCGGCGCACCCTGCCCGAGTCCCCGCGCTACCGGGCGCGGGTGCAGGGTGACGCGGCGGGGGCCGCGGCCAGCCTCGCGGCGTACACGGGCGGCCAGATCGAGGGCGTCGCCGCCACCGAGCCGCGGATCCACGAGCGGCTGATCGACTTCCTGGGGAACCCGCGCAACCTGCTCCTGCTGCTCGGAACGGCCGGGAGCTGGTTCCTGCTCGACTATGCGTTCTACGGGAACACGATCTCCACGCCCCTGATCCTCTCCACGGTTGCGCCGCACGCGGCGCTCATCCAGTCGGTGGCGTGGAGCCTCGTGATCTTCGCCCTCGCAGCCGCGCCCGGGTACGTCCTGGCGATGGTGACGATCGACCGGATCGGCCACCGCCGCCTCCAGTGGATCGGTTTCCTGGGGATGGCGGCGGCGTTCGCGGTCATCGGGCTGGTCCCCAACCTGACGCACCTGGTGCTGCCGTTCCTCGTCATCTACGGCATCAGCTACTTCTTCACCGAGTTCGGCCCGAACGTCACCACGTTCGTCCTGCCGAGCGAGGTCTTCCCGGTCACCAGCCGCACGACGGGGCACGGCATCTCGTCGGGGATCGCGAAGATCGGCGCGTTCGTGGGCGTCTACGCCTTCCCGCAGCTCGAAGCGACCCTGGGGCTCCACGTGACGCTGCTGTTCACGGCCGGCGTCGCGGTGGCCGGCGCGCTGCTCACGCTGGTCCTTCCCGAACCCGCCGGCCTGACGATCGAAGAGGCATCGCGCGAGGACCTGGTGGCCGCCCGGCTCCGTGGGTCGGAGGTCGTGACCGCGGCCTGACCCGTGCGGGCCGCGACATCCTCGACATCCCCTCGTCCCGGTCCCGGGCGGCGACGTCGCAGGCGTCTCCCGGGCCGGGCGCATGTCCCGCGGGGTGACCGGCGACCCTCGCGACGCGATCTCGCGGCGCTAGGCTTGTCGCATGCAGATCGCGATCGTCGGCCTGGCGGCGTCGGGGAAGTCGACCGTCTTCAACACGCTCACCCGCGGCCATGCCGAGACGGGCGGGTACGGCGGCGCGGTCGTCAACGTCGGCGTCGTGAAGGTGCCGGACGAGCGGCTGACGCGGCTCACGGAGCTCTTCCACCCCAGGCGCGAGGTGCACGCGGACGTGACCTACGTCGACCTGCCGGCGCCACCCCGCGCCGACGAGCCGGGCGCCGGCGCCGCGGACATGCCGCCCGACCAGCTCGCCCGCCTGCGCAACGCAGACGCCCTCCTGCACGTCGTTCGCGCCTTCGAGAGCGCGGCCGTGCCGCACCCCGACGGGTCGGTCGATCCCTGGCGCGACCTCGAGCGGCTGGACCTCGAGCTGATCATGGCCGATCTCGGCGTGGTCGAGAAGCGCGTCGAGCGGCTGCGGACCCAGGGTCACCACGGCACGCCGGCCGAGCGCGAGGCGAACGATCGCGAGCTCGCGATCCTCGAGCGCGTGCTGCCCGCGCTCCGTGACGGGTCTCCCATCCGGGACATCGGCCTGGACGAGGACGAGGCCCGGGTCCTGCGCGGGTTCCGGTTCCTCACCGAGAAGCCCGTGCTCGTGCTGCTCAACATCGGGGAGCAGGACCTGCCTCGGCAGGACGTGATCGTGGCCGACGTCGCCGCCCGCTACCGGCACGAGCACACGCTGGTCGACGCGCTCTCGGCGCGCGTCGAGATGGAGGTCGGCGAGCTCGAGCCCTCGGATGCCGCCATCTTCATGGAGGAGCTGGGCCTCCACGAGTCGAGCCTGGACCGCGTGATCCGGCTCTCGTACCGGCTGCTCGGGCTGATCAGCTTCTTCACCGCAGGCCCCGACGAGACGCGCGCCTGGACGATCCCGGACGGCGGGACGGCGGTGGACGCGGCCGGGGCGATCCACTCCGACCTGGCGCGCGGCTTCATCCGGGCCGAGGTCGTGACGTTCGACGACCTCGTGCGCCTGGGGTCGACCGCCGAGGCACGCCGCGCCGGCAGGCTCCGCTCGGAGGGGAAGACCTACCGCGTCCGCGACGGCGACGTGATCGAGATCCTGTTCAACGTCTGACGGGCCGGCGACGGTGCGCGGCCACGGACCGGCGGCCGCGGCAGAGCTCTAGTTCGGGCGCTCGCGGTCCAGGTCGACGATCAGCGAGCGGAGCTCCCCCTCGAGTGCCTCGCCGTCGTCCTCGTCCTCGTCCTCGTCGTCGTCCGCATCCTCGTCATCGCCGAGGATGTCGGCGACGAAGTTCTCGTCCTCGATCCGCGACACGTTGACGGCCGCCACGAGGAGCCCGTCGCTGATGTACGTGAACTCGTGGGTCCGTTCCAGCTCGCGGGCGATCGCCTCGACCAGCGTATCCTCCTCGAACGTGTCCTGGACGCGCCGTCGCGCCTCCTGGACCAGCTCGAAGAACTCCTCCGCCGTGAACTCCTGCTCGTGCGTGAGCAGCGCATCCGAGTAGAGGTCGTCGTCGCCTTCGTGGAGCTCGTAGAAGTACACGCGTTCTCCCCTGTGGTTCCGGGACCGAGTATAGGCCCGGCCGGCGGCTCGACCGGCCGTGGCGATGGCCCGGGCGTGCAGCGGCATCGCTGATGCCGGACGTCGTCGTCGTGGGCGCGGCAGCGCGCGACCTGGATCCGGACGAGCGCCGGGGATGGCGGCCGGGTGGGGGCGTGTCCTACGGGGCGCTGCTGCTGGCCCGCCTGGGGCTGCGCGTCGGGGCGGTGGTCGGCCTCGACGCGGTGTCCGGTGCGTCCGGCGAGCCGGCCGCGCTGCTGGCGGCGGGCGTCGATGTGGTCGGGGTGCGGCTCGTGCACGGGCCCGTCTTCGACAACCGGGAGCTGCCGTCGGGCAGGATCCAGGTGTGCCACGACGTCTCCGACCCCCTGCCGGCGGAGGCGCTGCCGGCGGCCTGGCGCGACGCGCGGGCGTTCCTGTTCGCGCCCGTGGCCGGCGAGGTCGGGCCCGACTGGGCGACCGTGCCGGGACCCGGCGCCGTCGTCGCGCTCGCCTGGCAGGGGCTGCTGCGCCGGCTGGTCCCGGGCCTGCCCACCGGGCGCCTGGCCCCGCGTGCCGGTGCGCTGCCTGCCCGGGCCGACATCGCGGCGATCAGCCGGGAGGACCTCGCGCCCGGGGCGTTCGGCGACGGGCTGGACCGGCTGCTCGCGCGGCCCGGGCAGGTGCTCGCGGTGACGGCCGGCCGGGCCGGGGGTCTGCGCTTGACCCGCGATCCCAGCGGCGCGATCCGGGGGCGCCGCTGGCGGGCCGTGCGGACGCACCGGGAGGTCGACCCGACCGGGGCCGGCGACGTCTTCCTCGCCGCGCTGCTGGCCGCGCGGCTGGCGGCTCGGCCGTCCCCGGGGACGCGCGGCGAGGACGCCGCCCTGCGCTTCGCCGCGACCGCGGCGTCGCTGTGCGTCGAGGACGTCGGGCTGGCCGGGGTGCCGGACCTCGCGCGCGTGGCGGCACGACTGCGGGAGCCGGCCGCGGCCGACTGACCCCCGAGCCGGCAGGCATCCGTCAGGCCCGGGGCGCGGCCGTCGCGCGGCGCCGCGCGATGCGCCGCCCCAGGCGGGCACGGCGGCGCGCGAGATCGTGCGTGAGGCGGGGCAGCTCGCGGCCCAGCGCCGTCTGGCGCTCCG